>NZ_DJAU01000012.1:194377-390332 GCF_002429725.1 Lysinibacillus sp. UBA5994
TAAACGTATGAGGAGTAAGCATTATGAAAGATAATCATCAAGATTCACAACTAAAGCGGGAATTAAGTACGCGTCACATGCAATTAATTGCACTTGGCGGATCCATTGGGTCGGTTTATTTTATGACTCTAGTTCAACCACTCAAATGGCAGAGCAGGCAAAGTGAGGAATAGGCTCTAAAGTAGCGGTTAAAACATGAAAAGTAGCGGATACAACGTGAAAAGTGATGGATAGAGCAGGCAAAGTGAGGGATAGAGCAGCCAAAGTGAGGGATAGGCTCTGAAGTAGCGGTTAAAACATGAAAAGCAGCGGATACAACGTGAAAAGTGATGGATAGAGTAGGCAAAGTGAGGGATAGGCTCTGAAGTAGTGGTTAAAACATGAAAAGTAGCGGATACAACGTGAAAAGTGATGGATAGAGTAGGCAAAGTGAGGGATAGGGCCATCTATTTTGCTCCTTTTCATTTAAGGGTCATATTGTTGAGTAAAGCAATACATCTTACATTTGCGTGTTTATCTTAACATTGGGTCCAATTGTTGAATAACATTCTTTTAAGTAAAGTTTCCAAACAAAGCTTCTGGCACTTTAAGTTTCAGCATTTTAATACATGATATACTTAAACGCACTTGAATTAACACAAGGTATATTGTTATCTTTGTAGTATCTAATTATTATAATAAATTGCGGTGAAATTCAATTCTATAAAGGGAGTGTAAAGGTGGACCTACTACTTTGGGTAACTATTGGTTTCATAATAATTGGATTTGTTGTGCTCGCTTCTATGAAAAAAGATATGGAAAGTAAGGTCGCTTTTATAAAATTGAATATGGAAGAAGAGGGAAATTCATCAAAAGCAAGATCTGTAGTTTGGTGGATATGGAGTACCACTGCTTGGGGGATCGTAAGTCTGTTTCTTGTTGTTTGGTGTGTCCATCATTACTTTGGGTAACTTTTTGGCTTCAAATGGGTAAAAACAGGTACTGCACATTTCTAAATGAAATATTGTAGCAAAATATATTAAAAGCAAAGGGTGGGTATTTTGAAGATAATCGAGACGGAACGATTATACCTTAGAGCGTTAAAAATGGACGATCATCATGAATTATCAAAAGTGCTTTCCGACCCCGAATCTATGCAATATTACCCTCATCCCTTTAATCAAGAAGAGGTTAAAAATTGGATCAGATGGAATGAGAAAAATTATAAGCAATATAATCACGGACTATGGGCAGTTGTTTTAAAAGAAGGAGATCTATTTATCGGTGATTGTGGAATAACCATGCAAAACATTGACGGTGTATGGTTACCTGAAATCGGTTTTCACATTATTAAAGCGTATTGGAATAAGGGGTATGCGACAGAAGCGGCATCTGCTTGTAAGGAATATGCATGGAATGTTCTGGGCTATTCTGAAATATTTTCATACACGACCTTAAAAAATATCCCATCCCAAAAAGTTGCGGAAAAAATCGGGATGGAAAATTATAAGATTTTTGAGAAGAATGGTGAACAACAAATCGTTCAAGTTGCCTACAAAAGTTTATGAATAGTTAGTAACTCATTTTTTATTCCAGAAAAGGGCGCGTTTATTTAGGAACGTGTCTTTTTCTTTTAAAGAATTGAATTGCATTCATTTTTCAAAGGAGGATCGAATGAAGAAATATATAAAAGGTTTAGTGCCTTGCATTTATTTGATGTTGTCGTTCTTTGTACTATCTGGCTGCAATGCTCAAAAAAGTGGTAATACTTATTATTTATTATTGATGGGTGAAAGTGAAAGCTGGAATCTAACTGGGTATGAAATTGTTATAACACCAGAAGACTTTAAAGCAGGATTTGGGACCTTAAAAATGAAAAACGTCAATACGTATATGACAGATTTCTTCCACTTTGAAACGCATGTGGTTATCGAAAGTGATGATTCAGTAGTTCATACTGATTCAGTTACTGGTGAGACGAATATAGCAGAATATACAACTGGTGCTATTGCAGGGCCATACATCAATAAAAATGGTGACTTTATTACACTGAAAGATATACATGAGATTTATGTGGTCGTTGAATGGTGGGATACTAGTAAGAACGAAAGTATAAAAGAAAGAGTAGATTTATTTAACAAATCGAAAAAAGAACAGTCCTTCTTGAACGAACTATAGGTAAAGTTGAATAACGATCTTCTGGGACGCTTTTCTGAAATAATAGAAAAGCGTCTTTCTTCATGAAAAGGGCCATTATCAGTAAGCCCATCTAATACATAGGTACTGTTGCATCATCTAGAAGTGCATTGCATACTACTGCAATCTTGATAAAAAGGCTACTCTAAAATATTTCCAGGAGATTGAACAATTTTTTAGAAAACGAGCGTCTAAGTAGTAGGATTGAAACGAGGTGAGTTGTTGTTGGAACAAATCGTAGAACAATATGGTGAATATTTGTATCATCTTAGCTATTTATATATGAAGGATTTTCAGCTTGCAGAGGAGATTACACAGGACGTACTCATGAAGTACTTATTACATAAAGACGATTTTAGAAAAGATGCTTCATTGAAAACGTATTTAACCCGTATCGCTATTAATTGCTGTCACGATGAACTACGTAAACAAAAGAGAAAATCATTTATTTCAAAGCTTTTACCACTAGGTAGAACTGAACCCTCCGTAGAGCAAACATATATAGCAACTGAAGATTTTGCAACTTTAAAGCAAATTGTCTTTGCATTACCACTTCATTATAGGGAAGTCATTGTACTGTTTTATTATGAAGAATTTGATGTTTCTGAAATTGCTAGTTTATTAAACGTCTCACAAAACACCGTTCGTACAAGGATTCGTCGAGCGAGAGAATTGTTGAAAACAAATCCGGAACTGGAGGCAATATTTTATGAAGGAATTTAAAGACAAGCTAAAAGAAGAATTGCGACAAGATGCCCCATTTACAAACGACATCAAGCAACGTATATTGCAAAAGAAACCCATAAAAAGAAAGTTTAACTGGCAGGTTGTCACCGTATCTATTGCAGCTTGTTTCATTATTGGGTTAATGCTATTCGTTGAGTTTTCTCAAAAGAATAACCTACAAACCGCAAGTCAGCAAAATGAGCTACTACCGATTGTCGATGATGTTTCTTCGTTAGACATCATTCAACCTAAATATGCCCATCTACTTGGAAAACAATGGATGCTGCATTTTTTACCAATGATTATCGATAAGGAAGCCCCCATTACGTATGGAGATTATATTGCTTTTTATGGAACGGATGGGCTTGTCGTTTCAACTGTATTAGGATTAGGGAATGATCATGTAACAATGAAGCAAGGGCAAATTTTAGTAGAGGATACCCCATTAAAAGTACATGGATTAAATGAGCAAATAAAAAAAGAGGATATCAATGACCCATTGAAAAACCCTTACTTTTTTCATAACTTTGGAACAAGACCAGCGCCATTCAATGACAAATCGATTTCTGCGAAAGAAAAAGAAATGGTTGTTTATGACAGTGACGAAGGCCATACGATTATGAAAATTAGTGAGGGGCAATTAGTCGGTAAGGTCGTAGGCTTCCAAAATTTTGAGCTAACATTTGAATTGTCTGAACAGGAGCAGCAAGTTTTTGATGCCTTTAAAGCGGATTATAATATTGAAAAGTTAAAAAATCTGACACCCCAAGCGATTACTAAAATGTTTTTAATGAGTGATATTGAAAAAGATTATGAAACATACGAAGCATTGTTTACAACAAATAAGAACGAAGAAACAGAAAGTATTCGAAGATATTATGAGAAAACGAAATTCGTACGTCAGGAGTTGTTTACAAAGGAAATAAATCGCCTTATTATTGCAAACCTCTTTGCTGGGCTAGAACATGCGGAGTTTGAGCAACAAACAGATACAACAGGTGTTGTAAAATTTATTTCACTTGAAGGACCAACAGAGCTAGGTATGGAGAAAAATGCCCAAGGAATTTGGCAGCCAGCCTTTAGTAGGGGAATTTATTAGGTTTTTAGAAAGGACATCAATTCTAGTTGATAATTTTCATCAGTATCTTTATCTAACAATCGGACGCGTTTATTTCGAAACGCGTCTTCTTTTATAGGTCATGTAGATTGAATAAAGAGCAGGATAGTTTAACGATATAGGTGGATTTTTATGGTAAAATATTTAGTGGAATGTATTTTTGGGGAGAATAGTGAGTTTTAAGAAAAGGAGTGTTCAATGTTGAAAAAAGTGTTCTCAGGAATTTTTCTTGGGTTGATTCTAATCATGACTTCGTCACCGGCATATGCAGCCGATTTTCAAATAAAAGTTGACGGTGTTACAATTGCATCTGATGTAAATCCAGAAGTTAAAAGTAATCGGACAATGGTTCCTTTACGTGTAATTAGTGAAAATTTAGGGGTAAATGTTGTATGGACGGATGCCCAAATCACTCTTACTAAAAACGATATACAGGTAACACTAAAACTTAATCGTAATCAAGTGGTGAAAAACGGTAAAACAGAAACGCTTGATGTAAAGCCATATATGAAGAATAATCGTACTTTTGTTCCGATGCGTTTTCTTGCCGAAACATTTGGCAGCAATATCACTTACAAAAACGGTACAGTAACAGTTGAGACACAGCCTCTCTTTATTGATGGTATAAAAGTAAAAGCATTGCAATACGAATATCATATGACATTAGGCGGAGTCGTACAGCAAATCAATGGGAATGGTTATAACGAAGCTATTTATAATACTTTTATAAAAAATAATGGAAGTAAAATCGAAGCACCTACTTATAATCCTTGGAATTCTCATCCCATTCCAGTAGGAGACTATGATAAAAATGCGCAATTTGATTTTTTAGACCAAGACTCGAACAGTATCAAACGGTTTGATATTTATTTTTCCACGGGGGACTTGGGCGGAGTTTTGGTGCATGATACTACTGCAAATCATTGGTATGTCTACAGTGATACCGCAAGACTGGGAATACTTCAATTAATTGATACAGCCTCGTTGAACGGCTTTGTGACGGTTATGAGTAATACAGTTCCATAAGGTGGATGATAGTGTTTTACTATTGTTTTAACGGACTTACTTTAATAAGGAGTAGAGCCTTTTTCTACTTAAACAACATTGCAACTTTGTTTGTACCATTACGCAGGTTTATATTTTCATGTTGTCAGAAGAAATGAGGTAATTTATTTGGATGAATGGAAGAAAGTTGTACTTAGTTTACTCGAAATCATTGTAATTCTATCGATTGGTTTACTTTTCACAACTTATATTTTAAGACCTATATACGAGAATTTTGGAATTCAATTTACAGGTGACGTATGGGTAAACTGGTTTGGATTATCGTATATTTTATTCGTCTTATACTCGTTGATTGTCGGTATTTTTATTTTTCAGGAAAGTAATATCTTTAAACAGCGACGTACATCCGTACTCTTTTGGCTCATTTTTATTGGTTCAAATTATGTAGTTTTTATTCCTTTTATAAAAGGTGAAAATCCATTCTAAGACTTCTATATAGTTCATTATTTCAACAATCCCAAAATCTATTACCGACACAAAGTAGGATAAAAATCAAAAACTGCATCCATTTAGATGCAGTTTTATTTTTTTCTAATCAGTGTTTCACCAAGTGGGATTCCAACCACAACAACCAAAACAGTTAAAATTAATAGTGCTCTAAAAATAAAATATGCAGCTTCATCAAACATCGTATCCCTCCTTCTTTTTTACAATATCTACCTCATATTCCGAAAGAATTATTGTTGTGTTTTTATAGTTTACGTCATTACAAGGTACGTATGCAGTTTTTAAAAAATTTGTGGTCTTCAGACATTTCTTTAGTAAGGAATACGTCATGCTTCCTCTAAAGGGTCACTTTAATCCTTTAGAAAATGGAAGAATACAACCTTATATTGATGCTATACAAGATCTTCAATCGTTATTTGCTAAAGAATGAGCTAAAGGTTAATAATCCTTTACCCGAGATAATAAATAGTAAACGATACATAAGTAAATTTAATGGGGGTTATGATGATGAGGGTAGCGAAGAAAATAGCCAAGATAGCAGGAATCCTTCTAGTTATACTGACTTTGTTTATGGGGGTTGGATACGCTATTCTTGTGATTAATCCGTTAGGAAATAAACCAGGCAAGCCAGTTGCGGATATTGAAGACAAGGTGGAGATTTGGGGAGAAGAAGTGGCAGGTAATCATTCGGGAAGTAAACTTGACGATATGAATATTAAGGGCAATCCTAACAGACTTTTGGCGACATTCAAATTTTCCACTGGCATTGTGGGAGAAGACTATAAAGACAATGAAGCGGCCATTGATACCTTTACCTATGTCCATGAAATTGAAGGGGGCTATGAAAAATCAACCTATGAAGATGAGCCCTATCTGATTCCTTATACGGTAGCGAACAGTGACAGTGCCGTCATTATTATGCCAGGTGGTGGTTATGGCTTTAAGGAAATGGATGGAGGAACAGCGGAAGGAAAGGAAGTAGCTGCATCATTAAATAAAGTAGGTATTAATGCATTCGTTCTCCACTATCGTTCCAATCCCTATGAGTGGCCTATTCCACAGCTAGATGTTCAGCGTGCCGTCCGATTTCTACGTTATCATGCCAATGATTATGGTCTCCATCCAGATCGAATTGGTTTAATAGGTTTTAGTGCTGGAGGCTATCAAACGGGTAGCTTTATTAACCTCATTCAGGGAGAAAAACTGTTTCCTGCTAGTTATCAGCCTGATGCCATTGATGCTGTTGATGATCAAGTAGCATCCGCTGCTATGATTTACCCTGCATTGACGTATCGCTATAATGTGCCCATGCTCTTTGCTTCTTTTAATGATGAAGATGTCAGAAATCCAGAAAAACGTGAAGAGCTCTTGCAGCAGACAGATTTATCTACGCATTTCAGAACAGCTCATATACCTCAGTTTATAGCTTATGGGACAAAGGATTTAGCAATCGGGGTAAAAGGTCCACAGGAGTATATCCAATCTGCACGAAACGCAGACGCGGATGTGACTGTGATAGTAGCAGAGGACCAGAATCATGGCTTTAAGCAGGAATACTATATGAGAGCATACCTTGAATGGGTAAAGAAAATTTTTGCTTCTTTATAATTCGCTTTAAAAGAGCTCAAAGATTTTAGTAAGTGCTATTTTATATGGTTTAAAGTAAAATAGTAGTAAGGTATTCACCATCAACTCAACTAATCTAATTAGTTGAGTTTTATGTTTTTATAGAAAAAGCTACTAAAATATTGTAAAGAAGATGTGATGATTAATGGGGAAAATTGCTATATTAGCAGAGAAACCATCTCAAGCAAGAGCATATGCAGACGCCTTTAAAGTGAAGCAAAAAGAGAAAACCTTTATTGAACTGGAACCTTGTGCTACTTTTCCTCATGGTGCAGTTATTACCTGGGCGGTGGGTCATCTTGTTGAATTAAAGGAGCCGAAAGAATATCAAAAGGAATGGGAGAAGTGGTCGCTTGCTTCATTACCGATCATTCCGCAAAAATTTGAAGATAAAGTGGTCTCTAAAACGTATCCACAATTCAATGCAGTCAAAAAAATCTTTAGTGATCCCCAAGTAACAATGATTTATAACTGCTGTGATAGTGAACGTGAGGGTTCAAATATCTTCTACTCCCTTTTGAAAATGACAAAAGTAAATAAGCCAGTTAAACGATTATGGATCAATTCATTAGAAGTGGAGGAAATCCGAAAAGGTTTTAATCATATGCAAGGTAATGAGCGTGATTTGCTTATGTACCAAGAAGCCAAAACGCGTCAAATTAGCGATTGGCTAGTGGGTATGAACTGTAGTCGCCTCTATACGCTACTGTTGCAGAAAAAGGGCTTCAAGGGCAGTATCTCCATCGGACGAGTACAATCGCCAACCGTCTATTTAATTTATAAAAGACAGCAGGAAATTGAACAGTTCAAGCCTGAAAAATTTTATGAAATTGAAGGGGTATTTAAAGCTCAACATGGTGTATATAAAGGGAAGGCGAAGCTAAAGACAAAAGAGCGGGCTGAGGCAGTGCAGTTATTGCAACAGCATGGGATTGAACCGAATGATACAGGTCTCATTACAAGTGTCACGAACAAAACGAAGCGGATGGCACCACCTAAACTACATGCGCTATCAACTTTACAAGCGGCTGCCAATAAACGTTGGAAATACAGTCCATCACATGTGTTGAAACTTACGCAATCACTTTATGAGAAAAAACTCGTTTCTTACCCACGTACCGATTCACAGCTCATTACACATAATGAGTTTGCTTATTTAAATGAATCATTAGGAAACTATCAGCAGCTCGTGGGAAAAGCATTTCAGCCAATCAATAGAGGGAAGAACAAGCGCTATGTCGACAGTGCCAATGTTGGGGAGCACTATGCGATAATTCCAACGAAAAAAATACCGACCGCCAAAGCGTTGCAATCCATGAATGCTGATGAACGAAATATTTATTTTGAAATCCTCAATACGACACTCGCTATGTTTCATCAGGATTATGAATACGATGAAAAAACGATTATCACGAATGTCAAAAATGTAGAGTTTAAAACAGTAGGGAAAACAGAGCTTGTCAAAGGCTGGAAAGAATTATTTTCAAATGAGACAGAGGTGCAGGCGCGTGAGGAGTCTTTACCTGTTGTCTTCCAAGATGAGCTGGTACAAAGTAAGATTGCTATACTAGAAGGCACGACAACACCTCCGAAGCCCTATACAGAAGGTCAACTCATTACGATGATGAAAACCTGTGGTAAATCGGTTGAGGATGAAGAGGAAATCGAGGTGCTGAAATCGATTGAAGGGATTGGGACGGAAGCAACTCGAAGTGGCATTATCGAGACGATTAAGAAGCATGGATTTATTGAAGTACGAAAAAATATCGTGAGCATTACACCGAAAGGACAGCTTTTATGTCAGGCAATTGAAGGGACATTACTGTCAAGTCCTTCCATGACGGCCAAATGGGAAATTTACTTACATAAAATTGGCCATGGGGAAGGCTCTGCCAAGCATTTTATTGAGAGCATAGGCAAGTTTATTCATCAACTAATAGCAGAGGTGCCTAAACAGTTAGAGTCACTGACAATTGAAGCAGAGCAGTTTAAACCAGCTGTGGTCAAAGATATTGCCATGTGCCCAGCATGCAAGGAAGGGAAAATAGGCTTGCGTAAAAGCTTTTACGGATGTTCGAATTATAAAAATGGTTGTAAGCAAACGTTCCCACAAAGGCTATTAGGAAAAAAACTAACGGAAAAAAACATCCATGATTTATGTAAGAGTGGGAAAACTGCTATGATGAAAGGCTTTAAATCAAAGAATGGCAAACAATTTAATGCAGCCCTACGTTTGGTAGAAGGAAAAATTGAATTTGAATTTAAAGAAAAGTAAATGCTGATAGTTTCAAAGGACTTCCAACATGAAAGTAGGATAGTGTGTTTGTATAGGACATGCTATCCTATTTTTAAGTAAATCAGTCACCTAAAAGGAGCGATGTAATGACGACTATAAAAGAAATTGGCAGCTTATGTCTGACAGATAGTGATGGATACATTATTAATCATGCAGATTGGAATAAAATCAACCCTATTTTTCTTGCTGTCATCAACGATGTGGTTCATACCTATCGCACCCTTCTCCAAGATGACTTACATAGCATTTATATAAGGGGATCGATTCCAAAGGGTATAGGTATTGAAGGAGTAGCTGACTTAGACACAATAGCGGTTACGAAGCATAAGCCTAAAAAACAGCAGGTAAAGCGGATAAAAGAAGTAGAACAAGCGTTAACTCAAAACCATCATTGTGTAGATGGGATTGAGCTAAGTGTATTCGGTAAAGAAGATATTTTAAATACGACATCTTTTTCAATCATTAGTTTCATCCTCCAAACCCATAGTATAAGTGTCTTTGGAGAGGATTTAATACCTCGATTACCAAGATATAAAGCGAACGAGGCTTTAGCGAATGACCACCTTATTCATTTGCAGGGGCAAATAAAAAATGCCTGTGATGATCTTCAAGATAATTCGGATAGAGAGGATATTAAAGATTGTTGTAAGTGGATTATGAAAATTATAGTAAGAGCAGGACTTGCACTTGTCATAACGAAGGAAAACACCTATACAAGGGATTTATTCCCCGCCTACAAACGGTTCTCAGAATATTTCCCTGACAAGGAAAGCGACATGAGAAGGGCACTTGAATATGCAATAACACCCATAATCGATACGAACGTTTTGTTATTGTTTTTAAATGAATTTGGAACGTGGATGGTCAGTGAAGCGGAGAAATGGTTACAATTCTATAACCCTACTAGAGAATTAAACATGAAAATCATATAACTTTCGAGACAAATAGAGAAAGGTAATCACATTTGCGTTGTGATTACCTTTTGTTGTTAATTGAAATTTGGTGTTCTGCTTTATCTTTCAAAAGGGTTGTCAATATAAGGGCCTTTAATGGTAATACGCATTAACTGGGTCGCCATAAATTTGGGGGTATAGGGCATATCATTTTCTAACCACCAGACGATTACTTCAAGAAAGGCGGCTGCATAAAAACGGACGGCCATTTCGCGCGGCACGGTCAGCTTTTGGTCGTCAGGCTCCATCATTTGAATGCCGCTCGAGACAAAATTGATAATAATGTCTTTAAGACCATCGGAGAAATAAGGGATATTTTTTTCTGTGAGATAGACCTTGTATAGCTTACTATTCAGCGCTATTTGTTCAAATAAATGCATAAATGTCTCATGTGGCTGGTCATAATTTGGTAATAAATCAAAATCCTTCTTCTCTTCGAAGGGTGGATGGATACTACTTACAAGCTCATGCAAGGCTTCTTCTGAGCTTTGATAGAGAAGGTCTAATTTATCACGGTAATGTAAATAAAAAGTGGCACGGTTTAATGTAGCCCGTTGTGTAATATCTTGTACCGTAATCTTTTCATAGCCTTGTTCATCAATTAATGCCACTAGTGCATCTCTTAATAATTGGCGCGTTCTGATGACGCGAGGGTCCATTTTTTTCGACATTTTGAAGCTCCTTGTATTAAATTTTCTATTTAAACAACAGTCCGATTGCAAGTGTTGTGAAAGCATCATTATGGGCTTTGGTGTTGTTTGCCCTTTTTCAATTGCGCGTTATAATTATATTAACGACACCGTGTCGATAATACAACTAGTTGTTAACGTGTTCACGAATTGTTCATTTATATAGAAGAAAGGGAGTTTTATGATGGGTCGTTTAAATGGGAAAGTAGCAATT
Organism: Lysinibacillus sp. UBA5994; assembly: GCF_002429725.1. Lineage (NCBI taxonomy): Bacteria > Bacillati > Bacillota > Bacilli > Caryophanales > Bacillaceae > Lysinibacillus > Lysinibacillus sp. UBA5994. The sequence goes on from NZ_DJAU01000012.1 coordinate 205,686, forward strand.
ATTACAGGAGCAGCAATGGGAATGGGCGCTTCTGAGGCAAAACTATTTGCACAAGAAGGCGCAAAGGTCATTGCAACAGATGTACAAATCGAGCCCTTGAATAATTTAGTAAAAGAAATTAAAGAAAATGGTGGGGACATTATTGGTCTTCAACATAATGTTACTTCTGAGGATGAGTGGAAAGCAGTGATTGCCGAGGCTGTAAAGGCATATGGCAAAGTGGATATCCTCGTCAACAATGCGGGCGTTTCATCACCTAAAACAATTGCCAACATGGAAATGGCTGAATGGAATAAAATTATGGATATTAACCTGAATGGTTGTATCATTGGCATGAAATATGTGATTCCTGAAATGCAAAAAGCTGGCGGTGGTTCAATTATCAATATTTCTTCGATCGGTGGAATCGTGGGAATGGCTGGTACAAGCCCTTATACAGCAGCAAAAGGAGCGCTTCGTGTGCTTTCTAAATCGGCTGCGATTGAATATGGTAAAGATAAAATTCGTGTGAATTCTGTTCATCCAGGCATTATTGTAACACCAATGACAGCGCCTACGATGGAAGAGGGCGGTGCATTGCCATACTATCAAGCTTACACGCAATTACCATACTTCGGTGAACCTGAAGATGTAGCTTATGGCGTAGTGTTCTTAGCGTCAGACGAATCCCGCTTTATGACAGGCGCAGAGCTCGTAATCGATGGCGGCTGGACAGCCATTTAATCCAATAGCAAAATCAAAACTAGGCATCACTCGACGTGAGCCTAGTTTTTTTATATCCACAGTCACTCCATAAAGGCCTCAAGAACGAGCGAAAAACCTCATAAATAAAAGAAAAAGCCTTGCTGAAGGAATCAACGATACATACAAAAATAGCACAGACATAGTGGATATTTGTGCATATCATAAATGGAGTAAGCGTTTTCTTCATTTATATAGAAGAAAGTCAAAACCGAAAATTTCACGATTATGTGAACGTCACGAAAAAAAATTCACAAAAACCTTAACTATTTCATGTGAAATCCGTATAATAAATCAAACAGTACGAAAATTGTCCATATTTCTCGAAAAATTGCGTGAATTTTTTAAATTGTATTGACGTAGGAAACGATAATTTGTACACTGTGTACAGTCAATTGTTTTGTGGAGGAATACAATTAATTTGAAAAAGTTAGGATTTGATAGATATGATCGTGTGTAAATTTGGTGGAACATCTGTAGCAAGTGCAGAACAAATACAAAAAGTAGCAAACATTGTAAAATCTAATCCGGCGCGTAAGATTGTTGCCGTTTCAGCACCAGGGAAACGTTCTGGTGACGATATAAAAGTAACTGACCTATTAATACAATTAGCAAATGCAGCGTTACTACAAGAGAATACAGAGGAAAAATTGCAAACTGTTGTGGATCGTTTTAGAGCGATTGCTGATGGTTTGGGGCTAGATAATGCCATTTGTGACGTAATCGCAGAAGATTTACGTGAACGTGTACAAGGTGACAAAACAAATGTGGAATTATTCATCGATAGTATTAAAGCAGCAGGTGAAGATAATAACGCCAAGCTTATTGCAGCTTACTTTAATGCCATTGGTATGCCCGCACGCTATGTCAGTCCTAAAGAAGGTTTAGTGGTCAATGATTTACCAGAAAGAACCTTTGCATTACCTGAAGCGTATGCTAATTTAGCCCCTTTAAAAGACACAAAAGAAATTATTGTGTTCCCAGGGTTCTTCGGTTACACTAAAGCGGGCGTATTGCGAACATTTGACCGCGGTGGCTCTGATATTACAGGCTCTATTTTAGCAGCAGCCGTTGAAGCGGAGCTGTATGAAAACTTTACGGATGTGGATTGTGTGTTCTCCGCGAATCCGAAAGTCGTCAACGATCCAGTGGAAATTAAAGAAATTACGTATCGCGAAATGCGCGAATTATCATATGCAGGCTTTTCAGTGTTCCATGATGAAGCGTTAATGCCTGTCTACAAGATTGGGGTGCCCGTTAACATAAAAAATACAAATAATCCATCAGCCCCAGGTACACGTATTGTACCAAGCCGTCCTGCAACAGGTCGTCCAGTTACAGGTATTTCGGCAGACAGTGGCTTTTCAACTTTATATGTCTCTAAATATTTGATGAATCGTGAGGTAGGCTTTGGACGTAAGCTACTCCAAATTTTAGAAGATGAAAATATTTCTTATGAACACACACCATCTGGTTTAGACGATATTTCTGTCATCATGCGTTCGAATCAACTAACACCAGAAAATGAAGCACGCATTCTTAGTCGTGTGAAAGAAGAGCTACATGCAGAGTATGTAGAAATGCGTCACGGTTTTTCCATGATCGTGATTGTGGGCGAAGGGATGCGTCATAACACAGGATTAGCTGCCCGTGCTGCCACAGCGATTTCAAAAACTGGCGCAAATATTGAAATGATCAATCAAGGTTCTTCTGAAGTGAGCCTCGTGTTTGGTGTCCTTCAGGAATATGAAAACCGCATTTTACAAGCGTTATATGAAGAGTTTTTTGCCCATGCAAAAGCATAATGACACAATCGTCACTAATCCAAGTGTTTCTTGCTTGGATTAGTGTTTTCTTTTTGCCGAGAATACGGTAAAATCGAGGGCGTACATAGTTGGGAGGGTTATTCGTGAAGAATTTAACAATCGGTATGCTTTTTTCAATCATCGGGATACTTTTTGTCTGTTTAACGATTATGGATATTTTACCGTCATCGACAAAAACAATGAAAATTGTTTACATAGGCATTGGGTGGGTCTTTATTATCGTCGGCTCTGTCATCCGCTTTAAGAATCTCAAACAAAAGCAGCAATAACACTTTGAAAATGGAATTGTGACAATAGCCAAAGTTATGATACAATTTCAAAGAAAATAAATAATTTGAGTATTATGAAGTTGTTATTCTGTACAAATGTTCAGAAGGTTCAAATTTTAATAAAGAATCGACCGTACAAATTCTTCTTTGTAAGAATTTGTTTTTTTATGTTCCGTCATAACTTTATCGCGAGGAGGCGATTGATTGCCTATACTTACTAAGGATTGCATTCATATTTTTGACGATTATGTTGCCCTTCAAACAGCTTCAGCCATGAAGGTTGTATCCTCAGCCATGCATAACCCAGGCTTCGGTCATTATACGCATCTGATGAATCGAACGGTGCCTATTACCTATGATGAACGACAGCCACATCAGGAATTGCTGCAGTTTTTGCAGGCACAGCATTTCCCGCATGACAATACAGTGGCTATGATGACGGCTGTCCAAGCCAAGTTTGCGACTATTCGTGACTTTACATATGAGGGAATCCACCTTGTCATTATGATTACCGCAGGGCTTGGCAATGCGGTGGATATTACCCGTGCTTTTCAACGAGAGGAGCAGTACCATGCAGGCACCATTAATACTTGGGTACTGATCAATGGGAAGCTGTCTGATGAGGCACTTTTTCAGGCAATGATTTCAACTACGGAAGCCAAGGTCAAGGCTTTAGTAGATGAGGGTGTTACAGATCCTACGACAGGCACGCTAGCTACAGGTACATCTACTGATAGCTTGCTTATTGCCTCGACAGAAGAAGGGGACTTCCATCAATATGCAGGTCCCATCACTATGCTTGGTAAGGTCATTGGCTATGGTGTTTATGAAACGTTGTGTGAGGCGGTTAGAAAATACAAAAAAGATAAAGAGGAGAGGTCTAAATGATTGCTATCGTGATTGCCTGCATCATAGGGCTTATTTTTGATTTAGTAGTAGGGGACCCTCCGAAGCTTCCTCATCCTGTACGCTGGATTGGACACTTGATTCAATCGCAAACAGCTTTATGGAATAAGGGCAAATGGCGCAAGCTACGTGGGACAGTGATGGCACTTGCTGTTGTTGGCACGACCATGTTTGTGGTGACGCTAATTCTATTACTAAGCTATCAGGTGAGTATCATTTTTGGCATCCTTGTAGAGGGTCTGCTGATTGGTATCGGACTGGCACAGCGGAGCTTGAAGGAGGCGGCGATGGCTGTCTATGAGCCGCTTGTCAAAGGGGATTTTTCCGAAGCACGTGTTAAGCTGTCTTGGATTGTCGGACGTGATACCGATAAACTAGGTGAGGATGAAATTGTGCGTGGTGTGGTAGAAACGGTTTCTGAGAATACAGGTGATGGTGTGACAGCTCCACTCTTTTATGCCTTTCTATTTGGGGCAATTGGTTTATGGGGCTATAAGGCTGTCAATACCTTAGATTCGATGGTGGGCTATAAAAATGAAAAATATAAAGACTTTGGTATGTTTTCAGCCAAGCTTGATGATGTCCTGAATTTTATTCCAAGTCGCATTACAGGCTTACTGATCGTGCTTGGTACGAAAAATGAAACAGATCGTTCGCTTGGCAAGCGCTTAAAGCGTTGGGTACAGGACGCTAAGAAACATCCTAGTCCAAATAGTGGCTATTTAGAGGCAGCGACTGCAGTGCAGCTTGGTGTACAGCTAGGAGGAAAAAATACGTATCAGGGCGTTGTTTCTCATCGAGCAATTATGGGGGAAAAATTAGTGCCATTAACGAAAGAGCATATTGCAACGTCCATTATTCATATGCGTATTGCCACAGTACTGTTTGCGCTTGTTATGTTAGCAGTGGAGGTGTTAATTTATGCGGTTACCTAATCACGGAGCAAATCCGCAAAATGTTTATCAGCAATTAGGCTTAACGATGCCTGAGGTGGTGTATGATTTCAGCGAAAATGTCAATGCGGCAGGACCACCAGCCTTTGTGGAGGCACGTTGGCGTACTTTTTATCCACTAATTCAGCGCTATCCAGATCCAGATGGGGAGCCTTTTTTAACGAAGGTCGCTGCTTTTCATCAAGTAGCAAAGAATACGATTTTACTAGGCAATGGGGCTTCAGAGCTTTTTAGTGTACTAGCAAGACGCTATGCCAATAAGCGTGTCATCATTGTGCATCCAACTTTTTCAGAGTATGAGCGAACATTGCGTGCAGCAGGTGCTACGATCGTTCCTATTGTCGTGACAGATTTTATCAATTACACATTGCCATTAGAGCAGCTACAGCAGGAAATGTTGACGGCAGATGCTGTTTATCTTTGTACACCTAATAATCCAACTGGCGTATTGCCAAATAAGGAAGATTTACTCGCCTTAATCGCACACGGAGCAATCGTTAACTGTGAGCTTGTTATCGATGAGGCATTTATGGATTGGGTAGATGAGGCGCATTCGCTGATTCAGTTTAGTGCCCAAAACCCACATGTTATTGTCGTTCGTTCGATGACTAAAATGTATGCGATTCCAGGTTTACGACTTGGGTATTTGGTTGCGCATGCTACAATTGTGAGCGCCTTAAAAGAAATGCTACCGCATTGGAATTTAAATGCCTTTGCGCTTGTAATTGGGGCAAGCTGTTTAGACGAACAGCACTATTGTCAGCAGGCAATTACCTATGCCGCTGCGCAAAGGGAATGGCTGCATCGTTACTTACAGGACAATGGCTGCCAAGTAACGAATAGTGTGACGAATTATGTGTGCTTCTCCTTACCGAAAACACAGCAAGCAGACGCCTTTTTCACCTATTGTCTTGCACAGGGGGTTGTGCTGCGTCACACAAAAAACTTTCAAGGCTTGCAGGGTGAGTGGTTCCGTATTGGCATAAAAGACATTGCAGCCATGACATCTTTACATAATTGTCTACAAACGTGGTTTAACCTAAATAAGGGGAGAGAAAAGTGACAACTTTTTATCTAGTAAGACATGGGGAAACACAATGGAATCAGGAGCATCGACTACAGGGGTGGCTGGATTCTCCATTAACGGAAAACGGTAGAGCAGCGGCTGAAAAACTTCACAAGCAACTGCAACAGATTCCTTTTACCGCTGCTTATTGTAGTTCAAGTGGTCGTGCAAGAGAGACGATGGCTATTTTGATGGCCAATCGCAAGCTGCCTATTGCCTATGAAGATGATTTACGGGAGATCTTTTTAGGGAAATGGCAGGGGCAGACAATCGACGATATACTGGCGACACATAAGCTTGATTATGAGCTATATACGAACTACCCTGCGCAGTTTGTGGCGAGTCATACAGAAAGCTTTGGAGCTGTAACAGAAAGAGCGATGTTTACATTAAAAAAAATAGCAGCCCAACATCACAATGAAACGATCCTCATTGTCTCCCACGCTGTAACGATTAAATGCATTATCAATGCTATTTTACAGCGCAGTATTAGTGAGCTATGGGCGGCCCCATACATTCATGGGACAAGTGTGACAGTGATTGAACGGCAAGGTCAACAATGGCTTGTGAAGGATATTGGTAATTTACATCATTTACAATAGGAGGTGTCCTACATGGCGCTTATTTTTATTACAGGTGGTGTACGTAGTGGTAAATCCCATTTTGCCGAGCAAGCAGCGCTTCAGCATTATGAGGCACAGGCATGTACAGCGAAACGCTTGCTCTATTTGGCTTCGGGTATTGCCTTAGATCATGAAATGGAAAAAAGAATCTTACGGCATCAGGCAGATCGCCAGGCACAGCCTGTACAATGGCTGACGGTGGAGGCTCCCTATGCAATTTCTGAAGTATTTGAGACACTTCAGGATGGAGATGTGGTGCTGTGGGATTGCGTGACAACTTGGCTGACCAATGCTTTTTACGAAGGCTATGACAAGGGGACACCCTGTTTACAACAGCCTGGTTGTTTAGCTAAGAAGCTACAGGCCGTCAAGCAGGCGATCCAATCACTACTGAAGAAGGATTTGACTTTTTTTGTGGTATCCAATGAACTGTTTGATGAACCTCCTTATGCTAGTGATGAAGTAGAATTATACCGACGAACGCTCGGACAGTTCCATCAATGGTTGGTTTCTATGGCACAGGAGGCCTATGAAATGAACTATGGCATTGTAAAGAGATGGAAATAATCAAGAAGGAAGGCAAGAGGATGAAAAATTTTTGGCATAGCCTCCTACTGGCATTTCAATTTTTTACGGTATTGCCAGTACATAAAGAGCTTCCGCTAACAAGGTCCACCATCACAGGCATGTTTGCTTGCTTACCGTGGATAGGTGCTTTAATGGGAACAACGGTGGCAGCTGTGCTTTATAGTCTTATGCAGTGGACAGCCAGCAGTGAAGTGATGCTAGCTTTCACTGTGATAGGGCTATTTGCTTTATGGACAGGTGGTTTGCACTTAGACGGCTTTATTGATATGGGCGATGCCTATTTTTCCTATCGAGATCGAGAAAAACGATTGGAGATTTTAGATGACCCCCGTGTGGGAGCGTTCGGAGTATTGGCTGTGGTGTTTTTATTAATGGGGAAATTTGTTATTCTACATGAGCTTTTAGTGCAGCAGAAGTTCGACTTGTGGATGGTGATATTCATTCCATTTCTAACAAGGGTGGGCATGAGCTTTTATTTTATGTCACTCCATTGCTCAAAGGAAAAAGGTCTTGCTTATTTTTTTAAGTCTCATATGAATGCTAATCGATTAAAAGTGATCATGCTGTTATCGCTCGTATTGGCGATGACGGTTGTTTTTATCAGCACGCAGTTCTTACTTCTTCCTGTTGTCCTAGTCGTCGTTTTAGCCATTGCACTTTTTATTTTTCGACAATTTACGTTGCGTAATTTTGGTGGAGTATCTGGCGATTTACTGGGTGCCTCCATTGAAGGGATGGAGGTTGTGCTATGGGTGACATTGTTACTGTGTGCTTAATTCGGCATGCGCCTACAAAAGAGAATCTTGAAAAGCGTTACCTTGGGTGGACGGACGCACCATTAGCAGATACAGCCAAGCTTGCTGTTGTGGATGCATTGGTTAAAAAGGTATATGGCAGTGATCTACAGCGCTGTCGACAAACGGCTGCTCATTATTTTCCCAATGCTAGCTACCAGGCAGAGGCATCCCTTCGAGAGACGAACTTTGGTGCATTCGAAGGGAAAACCTATGAGGAGCTAAAAATGGATGCTCACTATCGGGCATGGATAGATGATCCAATCCGTACACCCCCTCCACAAGGTGAGGCATTCGATGATTTTATGAAACGTGTTGTAGATGGATTTCATTATTTACCGAAAAATGAGGATAGCTATTATTTAGTGGTTCATGGTGGGGTTATTCGTGCCTTACTTGTTGCCTTTGCGCCAACAGAACAGCCCTTTTGGTCCTATCAAGTGCCACATGATAAACAATTTGTTTTAACATTTACAAGAAAGGCTTGGGAGGAGGGAGCACGATGCATGTCTTTATCGGAGGTGCCTATAACGGCAAAACCGACTATGTGAGGCGCTTGTATGAACCGCAACAGATGGTTATGATTGCTGGCGAACTACCTGAGGTAGCGCCCGCCTGTGATGTCCTTGTCCTAAAGAACTTAGAAAAATGGCTTGTGACACAAAACTTGGAGGAAGATGAACAAATCGTACAAAAGGTGCTAGCAACCTTACAAGAGCTTGAGCAGCATTGCACACTCGTACTTATTGTGACGGATATGGGGCGTGGGGTTGTGCCAATGGAAAAACAAGCCCGACAGCTACGCGATACCTGTGGTCGTCTATACCAAGCTTTGTTCAAGGAAGCGGAGCAAGTTGTACGGATTTGGTATGGAATAGCTGAGCCATTGAAGTAAAGTAGACATTCAACAGAAAAGAGGGAATGAAATGGAACGACAAAAATTAAGAAAATTGATTTTGACGGCGATGGTAGCGGCCATCTGTGCAGTAGGAGCAATGATTAAGGTACCAGCGTTTATTTCAACGGCTGCACTGGATTCGGCTCCTGCCTTTTTAGGTGTTGTCTTTCTATCCCCCATCTTAGCAGGGGTTGCTGGATTAATCGGCCATTTTATTACAGCATTAACATCTGGATTCCCCCTAGGACCTTTACATATTATTATTGCGGTAGAAATGTTGATTGTCGTATGGGTCTTCGGAATGATGCATAAAAAAGGCATGCACTTTTGGAAATGGCCAGTTGCCTTAGTATTAAATGGTATTGTTGCGCCACTACCATTTTATTTTATTATTAGTCCAGCATTTTTCTGGGGTGCTTTAGGTAGTATTCTAATGGCAACGGTGATCAATTTAATCATTGTTGCGGTAGTAATGCCCGTCCTATCAAAGGTTTTTGTGCGTAAGGAAGGTCGTGCACAGTGAGAAATGCGATGAAAGTAGGGGCGTTCATTGCGACCATGGATAATGCCGCAGCCATTGGACAAAAACCGCAAGATGTTGTGTCGGCACCAGACCAATTGACAGCCTACATGACAGCCCGTGTAACGTTTTTAGAACAGCTTGCTGCACAGGCACTACCTATTCAAGTTCTACTTGCGAATTTTTCTGGAGATGCCGCATGGTCTCGCTATGAAAAAGGTATACAGCAAGTGTTTACAGAGGCAGGTCTTACATGCCCAGCCATTACGGGGAGTACGGAATCCAATATGCCCACATTGCAGTCAGGCTTAGCTGTTACAATGCTTGGAGAAATTCAGCAGCAGCGTCGAGCATTTGACCACGATCAGCTTAGCTGGTACACCTATGGCCTGCCGCTTGAGGGTGAAGAGGTGTTGGCACAGCCTGAAGATGTGGCGCAGTTGCTGCCTGTTTTCAAGGCATGGCAGTCAGAAATTGTTCAGCAAGTATGGCCAGTCGGATCAAGGGGGCTGCAAGGAGAATTTGCCCGTCTGTTTGGGGAGCGACATGTGGAATGCGCCCTTGATGGTGCAAAATCAGCAGGCCCCTGTACAGTCATTTTGCTAGGCATTGCTCCAGACAATGAGTCACAGGCACAAAAAATTTTCCTGCGAAATTTTGAGAAACTCCGCATTTCTGAAAAGTGATGGGGCTTGTTTTGAGCAAATGATCGCATCTTGGGACAGGGCTAGATAACCCAGAGCAAGTGTTATTTTACTTCGATATGATTCTTGCTCTGGGTATTTCCTTACTTATTGACAGGATGACGCTGAATCTAAAGTAGCTGGCTGTTGCTTGTAAAGGAATAGGCCCGCTCTGTAGTGTGAGGAAGTCGCTCTTCAGCAGGGCAAACCCGCTCCAAAGTAAATGAAAGCCGCTCATAAGAAGTGGAACTTCGCTCTAAAAAGTCACCACCCTCCAAAATCTGCTTAGAAATTAGATTTTTTTTCCTTATGAAGACACTACACCACAATCAAACCACCCCAATAATATTACGAGACCCGAAAAATTATTTATCAAATGGGAATGATTTTCAGTTATAATAAGGAACGAATGGGATTTAAATAGAACGGAGTCGAATGTATGCAGGCAGTTAAACAATTAGGGCAGTATTTGGGGCCTTATAAATTTTTCACGCTGATTGCACCGCTATTGATGGTGCTAGAGGTGACGATGGATTTAATTCAGCCGACCATCATGCAACATATGATTGATACGGGGATTGCCAATGGGGATAATCGTTACGTATTGAATATGTTTGTGTGGATGCTTGGCAGTGCAGTGCTCGGACTTATTGGTGGGGTTGGTTGCTCGTATTATAGCTCGAAGGCGGCGATTCATTTTGCCTCGGATATTCGACAGGCTCTTTATGAGAAGATGATGACTTACTCAGCCAAGGAGCGAGATGCTTTTACAACGGGGAAGCTGATTACGATTTTAACGAGTGATGTGGAAAGTATTCAGCGTGCCTTTATGATGACGCTGCGTATTTTTGTGCGTGGGCCCTTGCTCTTTATCGGCGCAGTGATTATTGTGTTTGTCACAGCACGTGAGCTTTTTTCCATATTGCTCATTATCGTACCATTGTTGGTTATAGCGATGTATTTTTTCACGCAGTATTCGGGCGTGCTGTATCGTCGTGTTCAGGAGGCCATTGATGCCGTCAATACGAAGCTACAGGAAAATTTGGCGGGTATTCGTGTAGTTAAAGCCTTTCGCCGTGAAACACAGCAGGTAGCACAGTTTGGAGAATTAAATGAGGCGTTGACGAAACGTTTTATTACAGCTGAGCAAATTGTCGGCGTGCTTGTACCCTTTACGATGTTTGTTGTCAATCTAGGGATTGTAGCCGCGCTTTGGCTTGGAGCCATTAAGGTAGACGCGGGTACACTGCAAGTGGGCGTTATTCTTGCATTCATCAATTATTTAACGATTATTTTAAATGGACTGATGTCCTCTAGTATGGTGCTGATGCAAATAGCGCGAGCCTTGCCTTCAGGAGAACGCATTGTGGACGTGTTAAACAAAGAGATTGCTGTTAAGGAAGCGGAACATGCGCTGACCGATCCAATAAAAGGGGCCATTGACTTTGATCAGGTGAGCTATCGTTACTATGAAACAGCTGAGGATGTCCTCAAAAAGATTTCATTTTCGGTGAAACCAGGGCAAACGGTCGGCATTATTGGAAAAACAGGTAGTGGTAAATCGACGCTGGTGAAGCTATTACCTCGCTTATTTGATCCCTCTGGTGGCGAAATCCGCATAGACGGAAAACCGCTAAAATCCTACTCACTCGCAACCCTACGTGAGCATATCGGATTTACCTCACAGAAAGCATTATTGTTCTCAGGACCGATTGAAAAAAATATTCGTCTCGGTAAGGATAATGCTACAGCTGAGGACATACAGCAGGCATTAGAGGCGGCCTGCGCCAGTGAATTTGTAGAGCGACTTGATAAGGGCTTAGCACATGAATTATCACAGGGTGCTACGAATCTTTCGGGTGGGCAGAAGCAGCGGCTTGCATTAAGTCGTGCGTTTATTCGAAAGCCTGCTATTTTGGTGTTGGATGATACAACGTCAGCGTTAGATAGTGCATCAGAACAACAAGTGCAGCGAGCTATTGCCACCTATTATCAAGACACAACGACCTTCATCGTAGCGTCGAAAATTGCCTCCATTCAGCAGGCAGATGTTATTTTGGTACTAGAGGATGGCGACATTGTTGGGCAAGGAACCCATCAGCAGCTTCTACAATCAAATGCGCATTATCAAGCAATTTATGCGTCACAGCAAAAGGCTGGTGAACAAGGATGAGTCAAGGTCAACCAAAGCAAATGAATTTTGGACGTGGACCGCGTATGGGGGGACCAGCTGAGAAGGCGAAAAATCAAAGGGAGACATTGTCACGTGTATGGCATTATGTCAAGCAACAAAAAATAGGGCTGTTTTTCTCTATCTTTTTTGTCATTGCCTCGACCTTTTTAAGCCTTGCGGGGCCCTATATGATTGGGCATATTATTGATGATTACATTATGAAAAAGGATATCGACGGAACGATTCGTTTAGGCATCCTGTTGGCCGTTATTTTTTCAGTAGCCTCTATTCTGACATGGCTGCAAACCTATGTCATGATTCATGTGGCGATGAAAACCATTCGGACATTACGTCTGGAACTATTTCAAAAACTTCAGACACTGACATTACGTTTCTTTGATCAGCGTGCACTTGGGGATTTAATGAGCCGTGTGACCAACGATATTGATAATTTAAATACAGCACTTGCGCAAAGTGTTACGCAAATCGTGTCGTCCATTTTAACTGTAATCGGTGTCAGTATCGCCATGTTTACATTAAGCTGGCAATTAGCAATCGTGACATTGATTATTATTCCGCTGATCGTTTTCACAACCAAGCAAATCATTAAACGCAGCAGTAAAAATTATGCAGCACGACAACGAGATCTCGGGAAGCTCAACGGCTACATTGAGGAAATGATTACAGGAGCGGAGGTACTTACGCTTTTTGGCAAGGAGCAGCAAACGATTGATACGTTCCATCAGCAAAACGAAAATCTACGAAACTCTGCCCAACGAGCAGAAATTACCTCTGGCTTACTAGGTCCGATTAATAACTTTATGAATAATTTAGGCCTTGCTGTCGTCATCGGAACAGGTGCCTTTTTAGCAGTAAAGAGTATTGTTACAGTGGGGATTATTGCCGCCTTTGTGACCTATACACGGCAATTTTTCCGTCCGCTTAATCAGCTATCTAATCTATTAAACACCTTCCAGTCTGCTATTGCTGGGGCAGAGCGTGTTTTTGAGATACTAGATGAACCCTCAGAGGTAGCCGACAAGCCTAATGCTATCAAGACGGCATCGCTCAAGGGGGATGTTGTTTTCAAGCAAGTATCATTTAGCTATGAGCCAAATAAGCCTGTGTTAAAAAACATTGACTTCCATGCCAAGGCAGGAGAGACATTTGCTCTTGTTGGCCCAACAGGCTCAGGCAAAACAACGATTATCAATTTATTAACACGTTTTTATGACGTCGATCAAGGTGAGATTTTAATTGATGGGCATAATATTGAGCACTATCAGATGGCGACGATTCGCCAAAGAGTTGGTGTGGTTTTACAGGACACCTATTTGTTCTCGGGAACGATTCGTGAAAATATTCGCTTTGGTAAGCTAGATGCGACAGATGAAGAGGTTGTGGAAGCGGCAAAAATTGCGAATGCCCATCATTTTATAAAATATTTACCTGCCCAATACGAAACACCCGTGCAGGCAGGAGGAGCCAATTTAAGTCAGGGGCAGCGTCAGCTTATTGCGATCGCCCGTGCAATTTTAGAGAATGCAGATATTTTAATTTTGGATGAAGCGACATCTAGCGTGGATACCCAAACAGAGGTCGATATTCAAAAAGGCTTACAGCATTTAATGCAGGGACGCACAAGCTTTGTCATTGCCCATCGTCTGAAAACAATCGAAAATGCCGATCAAATCCTCGTGATTCAGCAGGGAGAAATTGTCGAGCAGGGCAATCACCAAGAGCTGATGCAGCAGCAGGGGATCTATCGTCATCTTCAACAAAAACTATTGTTAGAGCAGGTAGAATAGGGAATAATGAAGGTACATCTTCCAGAAGGCGAGGGATTGACATGTATGAATTAAAGACCAAAGAAACCGATGTAAGTGTCATTGAATTTATTGAAAGTGTAGACCATCCAAAAAAGCGTGAAGACGCCTATCGATTATTGGACATTTTTACAGAGGTCACAGGCTATGAAGCCAAAATGTGGGGACCGAGTATTATAGGCTTTGGTAAATATCATTACAAATATCAAACAGGCCATGAAGGGGATGCCCCACTAGCTGCCTATTCCCCTCGCAAAGCGAAAATTAGCTTATATTTTGCTCCAGGGGATGAACGAGAGCAACTATTACAACAATTTGGTAAACACACAACAGGAAAAGCCTGCGTTTATATTAATAAGCTAGCTGATGTGCATGAAGACATCTTAAAAGCCCTTATACAACAAACGATCGATTTTTTACGAAAAACCTATCCAGATGCTTAATCAAGAGAGCTGCCTATTAGTTAGGTAGCTTTTTTGTATGAAATTTATCTATTTTCTCCAAAAGTTTAGTAGATATTTATTTTTACCGTGTATCCTTGCAAGTATCAACGAAAAGAGGAGATACGTATGAAAAAGAAAGCAAAGAAAATGATTGTCTATATGGGGGCATTGATTGTGCTTGGAATGGTGATAATTTGTATTTATCACTATAGCTTAATACAGAAGGAGTCAGCTATTTTACAACCTAACGGCACATTAAACAATGTAGATGGTCACAATCTCCATGTTTATCAGGAGGGGGCTGGCGAGGATACATATATTTTTATGGCTGGCTCAGGTATCGCAGCACCCGTATATGAGCTAAAAGGGCTGTATCGTAAGTTTTCACAGCATCATCAAATTGCAGTAGTGGATCGAGCTGGCTATGGCTATAGCGACGTAGCCCATGATGATAGAGGAATCGATACGATTTTAGCGCAAACACGACAGGCACTTCTGCAAAGTGGGCTTGAACCGCCCTATGTCCTTGTGCCACATTCCATTTCAGGGCTAGAGGCCATTTACTGGGCGCAAAAATACCCAGAGGAAGTAAAGGGCATCATCGCGCTAGACATTGGCCTACCTAGTCAATATGTAAAGCATAAAATGGGGACGGTCGATCGTTGGATGGTGAGAGGCATGCACCTCGCTACTAAACTCGGCTTACATCGACTTTTGCCAACACAGGTCTATAATCCGCAAGTACTTCAACTGTCGTTTTTAACAGCACAGGAAAAGGAAATCTATCAGGCGTTGTCCTTTAAGCAATTTTTTAATGAAGATATGCAAAATGAGCTGTTGCAGGTCTACGAAAATAGTTTACAATCAGAACAGCTCAAAAAGCCGCAAGACACGCCTATCTTACTGATTGATGCGATTGTGGAAGAAAACAAACATTCGAAATATACGAAGCAAAATCGGCAGGATTATGCTGACTTTGCAAAGCAATTCACTAATGCACAGGTGAAAGAGGTCAGTGGGACACATAGTATTTATCTCTATCAGCCAGATGAAATCTATCAACTGGCAATGGAATTTATGAAAACAACGGGTGATGAGAAAGGTCGATAAGTATGAAAGGATTTAGAATCTTAATTATAGAAGACGATCACATGATTGGTGATCTACTGCAAAAAATAGTGCAGCGTGAGGGCTATGAGGCAATCTGGAAAACAGATGGCAAGGATATGATGGCGCTGATTCAGCAGGTGGATTTAGTCATAATGGATATTATGCTGCCAGGAGAGGATGGCTATCAATTAAGCAAAAATATTAAACGTTTAGGCTTAAATATTCCAATCATTTTTCTATCGGCACGTAATGATATTGAAAGTAAGCTAGAGGGGTTGATGGTCGGCGAGGATTACCTGACAAAGCCATTTGATCCGCGAGAGCTGTTGCTAAGAATGCAAAAAATGCTAGCACAACAGTATGGTACACTTACGCAAATTCAGCATTTATTGATCGATGGGGAACGCCGTCAAGTATTTCATCATAGTATCCATGATGAAATCGCCCTAACAGCGATTGAGCGAAAAATTTTCTTTTATTTATTTGACAATCGTGACAGAGTATTAACAAAGGAACATTTTTTTGATTATCTCTGGCCACTTGATGAACGCAATCATAATATTTTGAATGTCCATATTAAAAAAATTCGAACAAAGCTACAAGACCCAGCAGGCATTATTGTGCAAAATATTTATGGAGAAGGGTATCGTTTAAATACCTATAATAAAAAATGACCTTAAAAACAAAATACCGTACTTTGTTATTTGTAGCCATTGGGAGTGTGCCTGTTGTACTATTAGGCATTAGTGTGGCCATGTCAATTTTGTATGACAAGGCCTTTAAAATGAAAAATGACGGCATTCCGTTTCATGAGTCCTATGCCTATCCTGTGATGCTGATTGCGTTTGTGCTAGCGTTAGGAATGCTCGCATGGCTATTTTCCACATCGATTCATTCGTTACTATCCAAAATTACACTACTTAATAAAACAATACGAGAACTAGCAAGTAATGAGCGAATACCTGACACGTTAACGATAAAAAGTGAGGATGAAATTGGACAGCTTAGCCAATCTGTCAATCTTTTAATTGAGCGTACAACATACCGAGAATTAGAGCTTGCCCAGCAGCAGGAGCTTCAAAAAGAGCTGCTACAAAAGTTGCGACATGACATTCATACGCCGTTAACGGCTATCCGTTTGCAGCTGTTTTATCTAGAGGATCAGCTACAGGGGCAGCCCAAATTGGTGGAATCCTTACATGCACAAATTCAATATATCACGAATTTAACTAATGCATTTCAGTTACAGTCCTTTGATACGAGTGAACAGTCCTATGTCATGCAGGAGGAGGTTCAACTTGTCCCATTGTTACAAATGATGATAAAGAAGTGGCAGTATCTATATCGCATGCAGAATATTACGCTGCATTTTCAGCACGATGATTTACAAGCAGCTTGGCTTAGCAATGAATTGTGGCTACAGCGTTTATTCGATAATGTCTTTCAAAATACATTAAAGCATGCCCAAGCATCCAAGCTAGAGGTGACGATTAAGGACGGGCAAGTTGTCATGTGTGATGATGGTATTGGCTTTACGACTGAAGATGAGCATGGCGGACTTGGGCTTAAAATCATTCAGGATATTGCTAAAACATTGAATATCGAAGCTTCCTTACAATCAAACAAAAATGGCACGACCTTCTACTTTACACACCAATAAAAAACAACGGCAGCCTTTGCCGTTGTTTTTTATTTTACACTGATTTTCGTTGCTGTAGTAAGAACAGGGCAAGTCCTAGTAAAATGACCACAATACCGATCCCCTGTTGAACGGAAATCATCTCATCTAAAATAAAATAAGCTAATATACATGTGCCGATTGTTTCGCCTAAAATACTCATGGAAATCACCGTTGTACTTAACCATTTCAATAGCCAATTAAAAATGGTTTGCCCGAAAATCGTTGCAATGACAGCCAGCCCTACAAGGGACCACCAGGTGGAGGCTGAATAATCGAAAAACGATTCTTTCATAAAGAGGGCATAAACGGCTAAAAAGATCGAGCTACTGCCATAGCCGATAATAGAATAGGGAATGAGCGATAAATCCTTGCGCACTGATTGCCCAATAAAAAAGTAGGCTGTAATAATACCTGCCGCAATAAAGGCAAGAATATCGCCATAAAGGGCTTGTCCACTAATCTGGAAATCTTGCCAGCCAATAATGAAGCAGCCGATGATCGCTACGAAGCAGCCAACAATCGCTCCTTTTGAAAATCGCTCTTTAAATAAAAAATAGCTGCCTACTAAAGAGAATAGTGGCTGTAGTGTCACAATGACGGTTGAACTAGCCACAGATGTGTAGTTTAATGATTCAAACCATAACACATAATGACAGGACAAAAATAAGCCTGATAAAATGCCGAGTCCCCATTGTTTTTTTGAGAGACTTGTAAGCTCCTGCCGCAAGCTCTTCTGTGCCAATAAAAATGGAAGAAGTACTAGCATCGCAAAAAATAGTCGATAAAAGGCTGTAATCGCTGGTGGTGCATCAGCTAGCTTAACAAAGATTGCTGAGGTAGATAATGCAAATACTGCAAAAAATAACGAGATGTAATAAAACATGATGTACTCCTAAGCATTTACAAGATTAATAATGACAAACCTATTATAGTGTAGTCCGCATGAATAATATAGGGTTTTTAGAATATTAGCACAAAATAAGTTTATGGAGCTAATTCTGCTCAAGCAAGGATTCAATGACCTGTTTTAATTGCAGGATGAAGGGCTGCTTACTGTCATCTTTTTTATAGATATAAACTGTTTCGATCGCACTGTGAAGCCCATCTAAATCATAAAAATGCAGGTCGGGACAAGGATAAAGTGCTAGTAATTTGGTATTTAATACAGCCAATGTATGCTCGATTTCAAGAAAATCTAAAATACTACTAACTGATTTAATTTCCTTCATCGTAAAAGGTACCTGCTTGTCAGTGAGCCATTGTGCTAATGCATGGGTATACATGCAGCCCTTACTTAACACAAGCAATGTGACAGGTGTTCGTTGATCAAAGTCAATGATATGAGCGGAGCTTGAGATAACTTCAAACGTCTCTGTGGCTAGTACATCATAGTGTAGATCGCTATAATGCTTGATTGGATTACTTGTCAATGCACAATCTATTTCCGCCAGATGGACTTTGTGATTTAAGGCTGTACTTGATTCCACAGTGAAATCAACATCTATCGGACTTCGACTAGTTTGCAGTGCGTTCATAATGGATGGTCCATATATTTTAATGGTTGTATGAGATGTACCAACCAAAATGCTCGTTTGTGTAGGGCCGATGGTATGTAAAAAGTCTTCATACTGCTCGGCAACTTTCTTTAAAAACTGTAAATAATGTTGACCTACCTCTGTCAGCTTTAAGCCTTGGGGTGTTCGTTTAAAGATGTCCTGCCCAATTTCACGCTCCATTTTTTTCACCTTTGCTGTTAAGGCAGATTGTGTATAATTGGTGATTTCAGCCGATTTACTCAAGTTTTGCCTCTCTAAAAGCTCCATTTTTAAGGCAATTTCTTCAATGTTCATGTTGTTCCTCACATACCTATAGAATTTTTTAATAGCCGCTATCATTTTCCTCCATTTTACGTACGCGAGCTGTCCACGTACACTCTAGATAATGAAAAGGTAGACTGCAAAAGCAGTAACCTGATGGAGGGTTTTTATGCATACATATTATCGATGGGTCATCTTGCTTGTGGCTACACTTTCGCAAACAGCCGCAACCTTTGTGACCTACGGAATGGGGCCAGTTGCCTCTTTTTATCAAATGGAATGGCACTTAACGTCCTTCCAAACAGGGCTAATTGTTTCAGCCGTCAATATAGGGCCAATTTTCTCCATGCTGCTATTTGGTTATCTCATGGATAAAAAGGGAGAAAAGCAGATTATTGGATGGGGCTCGATACTACTGGGCCTGTCAGCCTTATTGCTAATACCCGTGAATCATTATACGACATTGCTTCTCGTATTAATAGTTGTGGGGATATGGTATGGCAGTGCGCAAACAGGTGGCAGTACTGCTATTGTGAAATGGTTTCCTAACAAGCATCGAGGACTTGCTATTGGGATACGCCAAACAGGTATTCCGATTGGAGGTGCATTGGCTTCCACTTTGCTGACCTATTTGTATCAACATCATCATCTATCCTCTGTCCATTTAGCACAGGGCTTGATGGCGATTGGTGGGGGACTATTATTTTTATTGCTGTACAAAGAACCAAAACAGCATGACACCGCTACGGCACCTCTCATTCCTTTTAAAGAGAAGATGCGTGCTATTCGGCACAATCGGGCGCTCTATCCTTTATTTTTTGTGGGCATGGTCATGATGTCCCTCCAAATGATTATCATTGCTCATTTTATGAGCTATTTACATCATGAAGGTGGGTATACATTAACCGAGGCAGGGCGCTATTTAAGTCTGATTTTATTTGGTGGGATGCTTGGGAGAATTGTACTTGCTTGGATGAGTGATCATTATTTCGCTCAAAAACGAGAGCCATTATTAGTGCTCGTCATGCTCGCTACATTCCTGATGCTTGGCTTTTTGCCCTTTGTCATACATAGCAAGGGCCTCATGATTTTATTTTGCAGTTTATTTGGGTTTTTAGCGCTTGGCTGGTATTCCATATATATCACTTGTGTCACGGAGCAATCCGATTCGCAAGCAGTAGGACTAACTGTTAGTGCAGCGTTAACAATTAATCAGTTCTTTATTGTCTTGGCACCAACGGTTTATGGTTTATTGGTTACTGTTTTTTCCAACTATCAGCTCGCTTTGGATGTTATCGCTGTGATGGTTATACTGGGGGCATTTCACTTATACAGAACATCCCAAGGTAGTTTAACTTCTGAAAGTTCGGTAAAATAATGGAAAAGAGGAAATGGAGGTTGCGACGAATGACCAGTTCGATTTGGATTGAGGCAAAGATAGATAAAGTATGGCAGGCGATTACAGAGGAGCAATCCCTCTCCCGATGGTACGCACCAGGCTCCATATGGGACATCCCTATACTAACAGCTGGGGAAAAGATGACATTTACCTTAATGCCAAATGCGCATAACCAGCTTTCTGAAAAACTGCCGATGGAGCTAACGATTCAGCAAGTGAAGAAAAATGAGGAATTTTCCTTCTATCTAGAAGTTCCTGAAACATTGATTGCTATTACGCTAGCCCAACAGGGTAATGGCACTACGGTGAGCTTTAATTCGTCAGGCTATGATGCCTCTCTTGCGAATTTAAAGGCATTGCTGGAGGGACATGACATTCCTTTTCAGTAAGCCTCTCTACGTCTTAGGTCTTAGATGAATTTCGAGCGGAGGGTCGTATTTTAATTTCCTTCCTTCTATATAATGAAATTATTGGTAGATTATACGGTGGGAGGAAATAATAGTGAAAAAATTAGTGGGTTTAGGTGTCGTGATAGGCACGTCAGCATTGGTATTATCGGGGTGCTTTTCCTTTATTCCAAATAAAATGCGAGAGGAAGCCATTTTGGTGGAAAAGGATAAAGCGAAAGCATTAGAGGTAGACATTGATTTAGGTGTTGGCGAAATGAATGTATCGAGTGGTGCAAAGGAATGGGTTGAGGGTAACGCAGAATATAATGTAAAAAAGCTAGCCCCTCAGGTAGACTATGATCTACATGGCGATACAGGAGAAGTGGAAATCAAGCATAAGGGCTCAACGAAGCTGGGGCTCTCCAATATTAAAAACACATGGGCGATTCAACTGAACGACAGCATCCCCATGAATCTAAATGTGGAAACGGGTGCCTCTCTTGCCAATCTTGATTTACAGGGTATTCAGCTGGAAAAGCTCGATATTGAAGCGGGTGTCGGTGATCTAACGGTTAACCTAGGTGGCGACTGGAAAAAGAGCTTTACAACGACTATTGAAACAGGTGTCGGTCAAACAACAGTTATTTTACCTTCAAAGGTTGGCGTGAAATTAACGACAGAAAAAGGCATTGGCTCGTCTAATGTGGAGGGCCTTATATCAAAAGGGAATGGTGTCTATGTCAACGAAGCTTACGACAAGGCGGATGTCGTGCTAGAGGTCAATTCGGAATTGGGCATCGGGGAAATTACCTTTAAGTTAGATCGATAGAAAATGGAGTAGGCTACTTGATTGAAATAAATGCAATAACCATAATAGGAGCGTCAAATACATCCTTTGTATTTGACGCTTATTTTATGGTAGTTTTAAGAAAGCAATGTTTCAAAGGAGCGAATAGATTGAAGACCTATACATACAAGCAACCAGCGGCCATCGAGTCAACAGAGGCCGTTACTATTTTAAATGAAGCGGGGGAGGTATCGTCCACCGTTCAACGCGTGTATTCCAATGCACTAAAAAAAGCATTCGATAAAACGATGGACTATCGTTATTTCGTTCGTTTTGATGTTCACGATCGCAATGGTCAGCCGCTTTTTACGTGTAAAAAAGTATCCCGTCGCGGGCGCGTGCATTTCCGTGGCAAGGATTTGGTAACAGGTAAAGACTATATGATTGCCTATGATGGCTGGCAAATTATGATTCCTGATTTAGTCATTACCAATGGCGAACAGCAGATCAAGCTCAACAAAGAAATGGAGGACTGGTCTGTTTTTACTGTGAATGAGCAGCCCATAGCACGCTGGCAAGCGACTTTCTGCGAGACGCATTTTGACATTACACTACAAATTGAAGACAGCAGCCCCATTCAGCAGGAAGCCTTTTTTATTGCCATCGGACAGGCAGTGCTGTTTGTTGGGGCTTAAATAAAGGTAGATGGAAGAAAGGGCTTGATGAAATGCTAAACATATTACCAGCAAAAGAGATTTATTTACAGGGAAATGAGCATGCCCTATTGCTTTTACATTCCTTTACAAGTCATACAAGAGATATGAAGACAGTAGCCACTGCACTACATAACCAAGGCTATACTTGCTATGCGCCGCTGTATCGTGGACATGGCACTCATCCAGAACAGTTATTACACTATCAGGTAGACGACTGGTGGCAGGATGTAGTGAATGCTCATCAATTTTTATTGGATGAAGGCTATCAAAAGATTTCGGTCATCGGTCTATCCATCGGGGGAATTTTCGCGTTGAAGCTTGCTCAATTAGAAAGGCTCGAGCAAATCATTGCCTTATCTGTGCCGTTTGATAAGGAGCCAGAGCAATTAAAACAAAGGATTATTGACTATGCCCATAATTACAAAACAATAGAGGGCAAGCCACCACTTCAAATCGCTCAGGAAATGGAGCCATTTGAGAACATGCCATTACATGCAATGAACGTATTCCAAACATTTATCCAAGCAACGATGGAGCAGCTTGATAGAATTATCATTCCTATCGCTATCTACTATGGTGAAAAAGACGATGCCTTATACACGCAAAGTGCTGAAACGATCTATCAGCACGTTCATTCATCTAGAAAGCAGAAGAAAGGCTTTGGAAATTCTAAGCATCTCATGACATTAGGACGAGATCAAGAGGCTATCATAAAGGAAATGATAGAATTTCTTCAAATTTAGAGAGAATTTCATTTATAAAAGGAGTGGGGGTGCTCCACTCCAAAGAGGGGTAAAAGCGCTCATTCAAGAGAGAGCCCCGCTTCTAAAAAAACAGCCACCTCTATCCATAGAGGGGCTGTTTTACTTATATTTCCAAGATCTCATTCGCTAATTTTTGTCTGCTCATCCAGTAGCCTTGGAGGGTAAAGACAATGAGGGTTGACCCTAGGAACGCGAGACTTGTGAGGCCCAATGTTAGAAAGTCATAGGACATCGGCGAGCCATCATCAATGAAGCCTAGCATCCTCGTTAAAACGAACCCCAGAAATGTACCGACCGTGAGACCATAAAGGACAAACGATAGGACTTGTGTCAGTATGAGTTTCATCAGCCCATTTGGTGACAGACCAATTAATCGTTGGATGGCATAGTCACTGCGTTTTGTATAAATGGTATGCAGTAATGTTTGGAGGACACCAAGCCCCGTGGCAGCTATTAAAATAACAAAGACGCCAACAAATAAGCTCCACCGTTGGAAGAACATTTCATTGGATTGTGCTAATATGGTCGCTTTATCTGTCAACTTCAGGGCTGGCCAGCGCTGTTCCAAGAATGACAGCTCCGCCAATGTCTGCTCTGGGTGGGATGTTTCTACCATAATGTCTTCGATAATTGGGTGATCCTGTGCCGTGAGGAATGATGACCAATCAACGATTAAATCAGCACGGTGAATAGGTGTATCAGTAATTCCTATAATTTGTAACTCACCAGTAGGCATATCCTGCCGGGCAGTAAAATCATAGGTACCCATCGTTACACGATCACCCACTGCCAAATGATAACGCTCGGCAAAGCCCTTTGTCACGACAAGGCCATTTTGCAAATTTCCTTCCTCAATTTGAGGCAACTTCTTTAATTGCATAAATTTCTTAATATCAATGGTTGTATAGTTCTCTGGTAGCCATTCATCGCCGAGTTGTAGAGCAATATACGCATTATTACTTTGTGTATACGCGTACTGTACGCTTGGCAATGCTTCTATTTCCTCTATAATTGCAGGCGTGATAGTTGGATCATTTAATTCATTATTGATTTTTATGGCTGTTTCGTATTGTGATTCTGTGTAGGCAAGGTCATTGAGTTGTAAGGTTTTCATTAATGAACTTCCAAAGGTTAAAATAACCATTAATCCTATCATGCTGAGCACCACGGGCATATTTTTGCGTACTTGTGGCATGAGCTGCTGGCATGCTAAATAGGCTTCCTTGCCAAGTACCCTTCGAATCGGCTTTAAAGCCAGATGAAGGATGGCAGTAAATAGATAGGGGATTAGTAACAGTAAAATTCCACATACAAATAGTGTTCCGAGTAAAATAAATAAGGCACCTTGATCGCTTCCTGTCCCAGCTAAATAGGCTTGTAAAAAGAAGAAGGTAGCTGACACACCTACAATACTGACAATAATTGTTTTCCATTTTGTCCAACGCAGCTCTAAATTTTCATTATCTGTCGCGATTTGTAATGGCAGTAGTCGAGAGCTTTTCGCTACTTGCCATTTTGTCATCACTTGAAGAATGATGAAGCTGGAAAGGGCAATTAAAAGAATAAACACAATAGGAAGCTCTGTTTTAGCTTCGGGTAAATGCAAAAAGCTAATTAATTGTGGTAGCCAGCTTTTTATTATCACAAGGCTCAGCGTTGTTCCAAGCATAACGCCAAAGCTAATGATCAGTGATAGTTGGAGCTTGACTATACGTCCAACCTGTTTCACGGATGCCCCGAGAGCCCGTAAGATCATGAGCTGCTCTTTAATTTTATAAAATAATAGCTGGAATGTGGACAGCAATAGGACACTTGAAATGAGTAAAATAAAAACGGATAGTACAATCATAAAAACCATTAAGCTCTGTAAATTTCTTTTAATCACATCGTAATCACTCATAACATCAACACGTAATGTTTCATCCAGTTGTTTGATTTCTGCGCCTACTGCCTTGGCACGCCCCTCATCAGTTTTAATGAGCGCAAATATGCCTGCCGTTTGTGGCTGACTGTTGTTCATCCATGCCTTAACTACGTCATTCGCTAAGAGGATGATATTAGGGCTGTCAGTGCCTTTCATCGTCGGTAAAATTTCTTGCACGATAAAATCCTTTGATTGAATATGAATGGAGTCCCCAACTCGTTTGTTGAAAAGACGGGCAACATTTTCCGAAAGAATGGCATCGTTCGGTCCAAGATTGACCGCAAAATGGTAGCGACTTTTCACAAGGTCATCATTTTCGACGCCAACGGTATAAAATGCGGTGTACTTTTCATGTTCAACGATTGTATGAGCTATCGATAAGCGGGACACTTGTGTGACACCGGCTAGAGTAGAAAGCTCCTCTATTTGATTTGTCGTCAACAATTTTTGCTGATCGGGATTATAACCAACCATTAAATCCATTTCCCCATACAACGCTTGGATGTCTGCCTTCATCTGGCTATTCGCATTCCAAATGTAGACGGTCATCGTCATCACCAGGCAAATCGAGATCGTAATAATACTAATACTCGTTAGGACATTTGCCCAAGCGGCACGAAAAAGCTTGAGGGCAATATTGCGCATCGTAAACATTAGCGATCCCCCCTCGTTATTTCCTTGAATTTCATTAGAATACAATCTAAATCCTCTTCATTTTGCCGGTTTTGATAGGAATCCACAATCGCCCCATCATGGAAGAACAATACCCGATTGGCATAGGTAGCCACATAGGGGTCATGTGTGACAAGTAATATCGTTTGCTGGTTCTTTTTTTGCAGAGCAACAAGCAGCTCTAAAATTTCATCTGTTGTATGAACATCCAAAGCCCCCGTTGGCTCATCTGCCAGTAAAATAGGAGGATTGGCAATAATCGCTCGCGCAATGGCGACACGTTGCTGCTGTCCACCAGAAAGCTCATGTGGTCGATGCTTTGCCCAAGCAGCGATGTTTAAGGTTTCCATCATGTGCTGCACACGCACCTTAATCTCCTTGCTAGGAATATCATTTAAAATAAGGGGAAGTGCAATATTATCCTCGACGGTTAAATCCTTTAGCAGATGAAAGGATTGGAAGATAAAGCCGATATTTTCTTTTCGGAATTGCGATGCTTTTGGCTCTTGATAAATAGCCTGAGCTTCCTTGCCAAATAAAAATAATGCTCCATCTGTTGGCTCATCAATGGCACTGATCATATTCAGAAGAGTACTTTTACCAGAGCCGCTTGTCCCCATAATCGCCACCATTTCTCCTTGATAAATGGTGCAATGGATATTTTTCAAGGCATTCACAGTATGATGCTTTTGCTGATAAATTTTGGACATCCCTTCAACACGTAGCACCTCTGTTAAACGTCCTTCAGGGATGGGTATTGCATTAATGACTTCTTTCAGCGGATTGAACCCACTCATCGAGATATGCCCCCTTTAATTGTTGTCGTAATGCATGCAAGCCACGGCGAATATGTGTTTTCACGGTACCTTCAGGGCATTGCAAAATCGCCGCAATATCCTTGACAGAGTAGTCTTGATAAAATCGTAGTAATAGCACCGTTTTGTACTTTTCCTCAAGCCTGCAAAGAGCCTGCCATAAATCCAGCTCTTCTTCGATGTATGTAGGAGATGCGCTTGTTAAATCCTCGAAAGTTTGTGGTTCAACAGGCATAACTGTTTTTTTCTTCGCAATATAGGTTTTACAGCAATTTATCATAATGCGGGTAAGCCAAGTGGCAAAATAGTGAGGCTCCTTTAATTGCGGTAGCCCCTCATAGGCTCGAATAATGGTTTGCTGAAAAACTTCTACGGCGTCGTTTTCATTTTGTACGTAGACATAGGCCATTCGGTAAAGCTTATGCTGCTCCTGCTCAATGAGCTGATAAAACGCCTGCTCATCACCTTGTTGGGCTAAGGCTACAAGAGTTTGTTGGGTGCTCGTAATGAAAATCGCCTCCTTTTCGACCATTAGACTCAGCAAGTCATCATTTCGATTCAAGTTTTTTATTTTTATTGAGAAACGTCATAAGCATACCCATTTAATAGAAGGTTATCAATTTACTGCTATAATGATAGTGGCTTCATCAAAAAAAGGAGTGAGTTTATGAGCAGAAAGCCTATTTATGTCGAGATAGACATTCAGGCTCCTATAGAGAAAGCATGGGATTATACACAAAATCCTCATTTGCATGAGCAATGGGATTTACGTTTTACATCGATTACATATATTCCGAAAAAAGCACCCGAGGAGCCACAGCGTTTTACCTATGAAACGAAGGTAATGCCAGGCCTACAGGTAAGCGGCTGGGGAGAAAGCAAGGGGGAGCATCATAAAGAAAATGGCACGCGAACATCCTCACTGCATTTTGGTACGCCTCAAAAGCGCTCACCCATAGCGGAGGGAAAAGGCTATTGGCAATATATCCCGCATCAACAGGGGCTGACATTTCTGACCCAATATGATTATGATACACGCTATGGCAAGCTTGGCGTATTCTTTGATTTATTTTTTCGTCCATTAATGGGGTGGGCGACGGCACTCAGCTTTGACGTTTTAAAAAGATGGCTAGAAAAAGGAGAAAATCCTACCGCACAGTATAGACGATTCTTTTTAACGATGCTTCTGTGTCTATTCTTTTGCTTTGTCTGGTTCTATCATGGTCTTGTACCGAAGATCATCCATATGCATCCGCAGGAATTAAAGATGACCGCTTCATTACTAAACCATGCAGATCAGCTAGTTATGTGGATAGGGGTTGCGGAAATTCTCTTTGCTTTTTGTTGGCTTTACCCGCGAGGAAAACGCTGGCTCTTTGGCATGCAAATCATCGTTTTTCCGCTCTTGACGATAGCTGCTATTGTTGCGGACCAGACAAGTGTACAAGCACCCTTTAATCCACTTACCTTTAATAGTGCTTTATGGGTGTTGTCGATTGTCGGATTTAGCTTAAGTAAGGATGTACCGAGTGCTAAAAGTTGTAAAAGAAAGCGAGGATAACAAGGATGACGATCTATCAAACATTATTAGGGGATGATTTTGCAAGACTTCATCCGATGTTACAACAGCGTTATGCGTTACCAATTGATGAACCATTTTTTGCTAAGGGCGTGATGCATCAAATAAAATCTGGTGCTAAATGGATGTGTCCCTTCTATACACTGGCTGCGAAAACGCGATTTCTGTTCCCAGAGTCAGGGGAGGATATCCCCTTTACTATTTCGAATACATGCAGAGCCCTGCCAAGTGGGGAACTAGACGTGCTATGGGAGCGCACCTTTTATTTCCCGCAGAAAACAAGGCATTTTGATGCAAGGATGACCATTGATCCAATCCAAAAAATTGTGAAAGATTATTTAGGCACACCCGCTCTTTTTTATTCCGATTTGCACTTTACGGTGACACGAGCGGGGACATTGGTCATTCGTTCAGGTAAGCAGCGCTTTGTCCTCTCGCGTTTCGAATGCCCGATGCCTAGACTGTTAGAGGGTCGAGTCATTGTAGAGGAAGGCTTTGATGAATCGAAAAATGTCTTTACCATTCATGTCTCCATCCATAATCCATTCATAGGGAGGCTCATGATGTATGCTGGTGAATTTACGCAACAATCGAAGTAATTTCATTTTTTTACTAGGGATTTTGTTCACGGTGATGTGCTTTGTGCTTAGTGGGCAACCCAATTACTTATGGTTACTAACCGTTGCTCAACTAATTTTCGTTCCCACCATGGTATCAATGGTTGTGGATGTTCAGAAAGTCGGCACAGCCATTACTATGGGGATGATGCTAGCCGTTACACTGCTGCATTGGTCGACGGATGGCGTTTTGGCTAATGTTTTGGCAGGCATGTATGTACTGTATACCTTCTATATCGCCATGCAAGGCGTGAAAAGATTTTTACAACGAGGTTTTACAAATATTGCGGAGTTTGCTATCGACATGGGGCTTTTCTACCTAGCCCTCGGTGGTCTGTGGTTTTTCGCCTATGTCACCAACATGGATACTGGTTTTTCACCATTAATAACGTGGTTAACGGCCATTCACTTTCATTATTCGGCTTGTTTATTACCCATTTCAGTTGGACTTTTAGGTCGATTACATGATAGTAGAGGCTATCGTGTTATGGTGATGATGTTGCTGGCAGGACCAATCCTTGTTGCGATAGGTATTGCCTTTTCCATTCTCATCGAAATCATCGCCGTCGCTCTTTATATTTTCGCCATTTACGGCTTGTTTTTCGTAGCGCTCAAAACAAAGCTTCCGTTTGGACAGGGGCTATTGCTGAGGACTTCCTATGGAGCGCTCTGTCTGACGATTCTTGGATCTTGTCTGTATGTTTACAGTCGTGTCAGCGGAAACATTTCCATCGGCATTCCAGAAATGCTTCAATTCCATGGTGTGATCAATGGTGTTTTCTTTGGGGGAATAGGGGTCATCGCCTGGCTAATGGCTGTCCCCCCAACAACACAGCGTCCGTTTGAGTTCCCTGTAAGCCAAATTCGCGGGAAGCTACATCATGAGAATATACCACACCCTGGCTTGGTCGATGCCTTACAGGATTTTGTTGATACAGCAAAGCTACCGCCTGTCATTCCACATTTTTATGAGTATACGACGACCTATCGGCTGCTTTCGACGGTGCAATGGAAGGCTTGGTTTAGACCTTTTGCCTTTCTGTATCAAGGAATGAGCCGTTTGCTCCAACAGCTCAATTTACCCTTTTCCAGTAAGCAAGTTGAGATGACGGGTAGCATTGTTCAGGTCGATTCTGCACGAGATAGCCGTCCGTCTCCACGTGCATGGATTCGGACAATTCATCAGCAAACCGTTTTTGTCGCGATTTATTCGAAGCACACAAGCGACGAAACGACCTATATGAATATAGCCTTACCACTCCCGTTCTCAACAATGGTTGGCATTTTGTATGCCTATGAAGAAAATGGTCAGCTACACCTAACAAGTCGTCATGATGGAGATGCAGGAATTTATTTGGCGATAGGAAAAAATGTGATGAGGCTACCCCTACAGGAGCATTTTCAAATTTCTGCGGTAGATGACCAGACATTGTCAGCACGCCATCAGATGACGTTATTTGGTATTCCATTCCTACAAATTGATTATCATATTAAAAGAAATGCTTAGATTGGCAGGAATTTCCTCAACCGAACGAGAAGGTCCTATTATAGAGACAAATAACAAGGAGTGATGGAAGGCTTGCGTTTAACAAAAGGAATTTCTGGTTTCGATGCAGCGCATTTAATTGAGCAGGACATGCGCATGTTTCAGTCGATGGTGGACAAGCGAACAAAGAGCGAAAGTAAGGCAATTTATTGATCAAGCGCCCTTTGTCTATATGCAGGCAGTGATTGAAATCGATGGAGAAACACTGACGATTCTTCATCATCGTTTGATGCCGTACATCGCATTTGCCAAGCAGGAGGTGAATAGCTTTACCTTTTTATCCAAGCCTCACCTGCATAAATATTTTCCTATGCGAAAATGCTTGGAAGCGGAGACACTTACAACATTACTAACAAAGGATGAGGCGTTCCATAGCCTATCTGCTACAGAATGGAAATACGTCTCTTATTTTAATAGTCAAACCATTGGCGATGTAATGTTCAATGGCTGGGATTAAGGATAGTACTATAGGCGTGCGATAAAAGATGCTATAAAAAACATTATATTGACCAAGTTATTTCTGGAAATATAGCAAAAATTCCTAAAACCGCTAATCGTCCTAATTAAATGGTAGATTTTTAAGGATGGAATAGATTAGGAAAATAAGGGGTTTTTGCAAATGAAGTTCAAAACAATCAGTAGACGCATTGTTTTTTCCTTTAGCATTGTGATTGCAATCATGATAGGATACATTGTTTACAATTACTTTGCCATCAAGCAAAGCAATGATGCGACAGAGCAAATTGTACAGCAAGAATTACAACTATTAATCATCGATTACGAGCAGGCACAGTCCATTGATTTAAGAATAGCGGCAGCTAGAGGCTATGTGCTTTCTGGGAGAGAAAAGTATAAAGAGATATTTCAGGATAATGTTGCAAAGGAACTAAGCAATGAAGAAAAGCGGTCAGCATTATCTTCCTCAGGCGAATTCGGACAATTTGCGGAAATGTCTAAGGAATGGAACCGTTATATTGAGCAAGAGGTATTTGCGGTATATGATCAAGGGAACACCGAGCTAGCTACCCAAAACCTCACAAAAATGGATGACACAGCTACGACCATTCGTGAAGGCTACGAAGACTTAGTGGCGCAACGGAAGCTAGCCATTAATGAGGTAGGGACGGACAGTATTGCTGCTGGAGAGCAGAAACAGCGAATCGCCATTATCGTAGGTATTGTGATTGTTCTTCTAGCAGTGATAATTGAGCTATTAAGTGCTCGTGGTATTTCAAGACCAATCGTGACGTTAACCAAGCGTATGCAACAAATGACCAATGGCGATTTAAGTGAGCCGCCTTTGAAGGTTCAATCGAAGGATGAAGTAGGGCAACTGATGGAAGCGACCAATACGATGTCAGATATTTTAAATCGTCTATTAAAGCACATTCAAACGGTGTCCAATGATGTAGCGGCACATAGTGAGGAGCTTCTTCAGTCGACTTCTGAGGTCAAAATGGGGACAGAGCAAATTGTTCATACGGTTACAGAAATGGCAAGTGGGACAGAATTACAGGCAGATCATGCCTCTGATGTCGCTTCCGCCATGAATGATTTTACTAGCAAAGTTACTACGGTTCATCACTGCAGTAAAGATGTTCAACAGTATTCGCAGAGTGTGAAGGCTTTAACACAAGAAGGTAGAAGCTTAATGACCACTTCCACAAAACAAATGGAAGCCATCCAGCATACAGTGAAGGACGCGGTGAATCAGGTAAATGGCTTAAGTAAGCAAACACAGGAGATTTCTAAGCTTGTAGCGGTCATTCAAACGATTGCTGCCCAAACTAATTTACTCGCATTGAACGCAGCGATTGAAGCAGCTAGAGCTGGGGAACAGGGGAAAGGCTTTGCCGTGGTGGCCGACGAGGTTCGAACATTAGCCGAACAGGTCGCCTTCTCCGTCGATGATATTACAGCGATTGTCAGAAAAATTCAGGATAATTCCGATACAGTAACCTCCTCGCTAGAGCAAGGCTATGAGGAAGTCGAAAAGGGCACAACACAAATGGCCGCAACCAATACAACATTCAATCGAATTGCGGATGCTATTGAGGCCATTGCGACAGGCATTGAAGGTATGTCAGTGGAGCTAGCTGAAGTTGTTCACAATACTGTCACGATTAATAAAGCAGTCGATGAAATTGCTGCTGTCTCCGAACAATCAGCGGCAGGCATTCAGGAAACATCGGCTACCATTGAGCAAACTGCAAGCTCCATGGCTGAAATTAAACATAGTGCCGAGCATTTAGCAGAAATGGCTGAACAACTAAATGCCCTGATTCGTCAATTTAAGCTATAGAAAATACCTGTGGATTTCAAACTTCCCTCACATTTCATCTGTATACTAAGGCATTGGAAGGTGGAATCATTTTGAGAAAATATTTACTTTTATTATTGATGAGTACTTTATTCATGGCACCCGTTGCCTACGCCCATACGATGGATAAAAGTACACTATTCACAGATGTCCCTGAAACAGCCGCCAATATTCAGGACATTATGGTACTACACAGTATTGGGCTTCTTGGGTACAATGGCAAAGATATGGCCTTAAACCCAACAGACAATCTTTCACGCAAGGACTTTGCAGGCTGGGTAGGTGGCTTTTTCGGCCTTGAGGGAGCAACAGTGGATGAGCTAGCACAAGCAGCTCAAAAAGAGGATTACGTATCTTCGCTAGAGGGAGATATTACGTACAAGGAAATAAATACAGCACTTTTTCATCATAAACTTGAGCTAGCCAATCCTGACGCAACCATGACGAAAGAAGAGTACATTGCATTCTTAACAGAGCACCTTACATTTGATATGGGCGGACATACGCTTATTCAGATGGGCGGCTTTGCAGAAGGACCAACGGGTACGATTGAAGACGTTGTCACAGGTGACCAAACAGGAATCATCATCGACGGTAAAACATACATGCTGTCAGGACACCCTCGCATCTTTGCCGATTCAACAGATGCCAAAAGCTGGGTAGGGCAACAGCTAGAACGTTCTATTTTTACAACAGCAGCGGATCACCATCATGGTCATGACGGTGGGCAAGAGGAAAGCCACGGGGATCATGCAGAAGGCCATGGCGACAGCCACGAGCATGAAGCATCCGGCTCGAATGAAGCAACACTACAATATGTGCAAATTAGCACTGCACAAGTGGTGAAAGAGGATGCCAAAGAAATGGAGTCTTCGAACGCTACACCAAGAGAAGAGCAACAAGCAGCCGCAGCAGATGACACAGCATCCAACTCAAACACAGTTTGGATGATCGCTATCCTAGCAGCACTAGCCGCTATTTTTGTTATTGTATTTGTGAAACGCAAGAAATAATGTAAATGAAAAAAACCAGCAATAACCGAGGGAATTCGGTTGTTGGTGGTTTTTTCATTTTTCCCCACTTTCATTAAACCGTCAAACATTCCAAATAAACACCTGCATATTCCAGCAATTTTACACAAAATTGAATAAGCACAAGCATGTTCGGTATATAAATAGGGTACGAACATTTTTTGGTTAGGAGTGTGTAAATGGCTGTACTTGTGGTGAAGAGGAGCATAATGCATCGTTATCAAAGTATCGGGCAGGCGATTGAAGAGGCGGCGCCTGGGGATATGATTGAAATTCGGGATGGGATTTATGAGGAAAGCTTGGATATTGCCAAGCGGCTGACGTTGTATGGGGTTGGCAATGTGACCATCAAGGGTGGTGTATTTATTCGCTATCAAACTCCTGTCGCGATGCGTAATTTACGGTTCCGGCAAGGGCAGGGGCTATATGTGAAAGGTGATTTACAGCTAGAGAATTGTGTCATTGAGGAGCAATTGATTCGAACGCAGATGATGGTGAGCTATGGTAGTTTGCTGATGAAAAATTGTGCAGTGCTTGCTACGCCACTGAATCATTTTGGTTTGCGTGTGGCGAATGGATCCAGTGTTATTCTAGTCGACACGACATTTGAGCATCATAGGAAGGCACAGATTATCGCTCAAAACTGTGAGCTGACCTTGACGAATTGTATGCTGTTGGAAGGGAAGAAGCATGGTATTTTTGCGATTCGCCATGTCAAGATGACAATGGAGGACTGTGAAATTCATGGGCATGACAAGGCACAAGTAATAGCTGCGTCGAGTGAGATTACGATGACCAATTGTTTAGTGCACCAAGGGCAAGGGGTAGGCATTCAATTGTTTGATAGCACGACTTTCAGGATGGATGGCTGTGAAATAAAAGAGCATCTTGATACGAATATGGTGGTTCATCGCAGTGAACTAATGGTATCTGATTCTATTTTTTCAGATGGTCAAAGTCATGGGTTGTATCTTGGAGAAAAAACCGAAGCCAAGTTCTATGATTGTCAAGTTTCTCGGCATGTCAAGGCACAGGTGTTGATAGAAAATAGCAAGGTGGAATTGCATACATGTCATGTTCGTAATGGCATGGCTGTCGGGCTTACCATTGTGGATGAGGCAAATGTTTCGATGAACCAATGTAAAATTCAAAACCATCAGCAATTTCATATTATTGTTGATGCTAGTGGATTAAAGCTACAGCAATCGATTATTCAATTTGGGCAATCAGGTGGTGTTTATGGTAATGAACATGCCAAAATCATGATGCATCATACAACGATTCGAGAGCTGCAAAGCCACCATATCTATATCAACAATGCCCGATTATTTACACAATATTGCACGTTTGAACAAATGGAAGGAAACGGAATTACTTGCATTGATGCAATTTTTGAGATAGCTAATAGCTATTTTAAAGATGGTCAAGAAAGCTCTTATGCCATGATTTGGTCAGATCAATCAATGGGGCGTATTGAAAATTGTAGGGTGGATAAGGCGGCTAGACCATTCTTAGCGCTGTCCAATAAATCATTATTGGAAATGCGTCATACTGATATAGCCGCAGTAAAGGCTCCAGCGGTGGTACAGGAAAACAGCCAATTATTTGTACAAGGACATGTGCAGTCAGCGACATGGCAGAAGGATACAGCATCAAAGGTTTCTCAAATTGAGGACATGAAATTAGAAATAGTGAAATATGATATTAAAAAAATAATATAAAAGCCGATTATACAAATAAGACAAGTAGTTTCAATTTTGAAATTACTTTTTTTATGGATTCGTGTATTGATATTTCATATATGTGAAAAATGGGTAAAGGAATACGTTTGGGCTGTTAATTAATTTTAATTTGTGCAAAAAAAATCTATAATTCGACAAAATGCAAGAATATTTTTATAATGGTATAGATGTCTTGTTGCAATTACTGCAATATTTTGAAATATTCCACAGGAAAACTTATACAATCTTTGTATAAGTTATAACCAACATAATAAAAGTTTTTACTTAATGTAAAATAAATATTAAATAAATGTGGATAATAGATTGATTATTTTCTATGTTTAAACCTATAATTAGTAAAAATGGTTCATCCAATAAGATAAATTTTCGTTAATTATGAAATGGGAGTAATGATTTTACAATAATAAATAGAGAGAGTATTGGGGTGATATGAGTATGTTTGGGCTGACAAAAGAAGAAATTATGTTAATGCTAGAGGAGATGGAATTAGCAGAGAAGCACAAGAATGTGATTGCTGATATCTTACATCTAAATAATATGCGAATCGAACAACAACTCGCATTAATGATCCAATTAATCATAGATGAGCGCGAACGAAATATTTCCAACAATACATATCTAAACTAAAAAAATGTCGAAAAATCACAGGTGCTATGTTTGCAACGCCTGTGATTTTTTTGTCAGCCATTTTATAATTTTTTTGTGAAGCAAATGATGCGATTAGCTTCTGTAAAACCGAGCTGAAGATGAACCCTTAGGCTTTCGTCATTGTCCCATTCACAGTCACTGGCAAACTCTAGACAGCCCCTATGCTTTGCCCATTGCTCACATTTCTCCACAAGCAGTCTTGCATAGCCCTGCTGGCGATATTCCTCTCTCACAAAAAGGCCTTCTAAATAGCCGACTGGACTCGAGTCAGTCCCTTCTACATAGTCTGTTCTTAACTGGCATTGGGCAAATCCAACTGCTTCGTCATCGTCATAGGCAAGGAAAATAGCTGCGTTTTCTTCCTTTAGCAGCTGTGTCATCTCTTCGGTAAATTCCTCTAGTGTATGATTGGGCCAGAGCAGTAAGGCTAATGAGGCTGCAGCATGAGCGTTCTTCTGGTTTGCTTGTTGAATCATAAAATCTTCCTCCTTTGTAAAAAATGAAACAAATTGTTTTGAAGTACGTACAAACTAGTAAGCGTTTTTATTTTAAAGCTCTAATTCTATTTTAACAATCTTACTTGGGGGGGAATCCAATCATGTCACTCTTACAAACGTTAATTGAACAAGCGAAAAAGCCAAATGGATGGATTGGCTCAACGATGCTACAAATTATGAATTTTGCCCATCGTGGTATGAATGCATGGTTCATCAGGCAAGGAGCTATCAATGACGGTGATCGTGTGTTAGACATAGGTTGTGGTGGTGGGAAAACGCTCCAAATTTTATCCAAATTGAATCCAAATGGTATAATATATGGGATAGATTTTTCCACACAGGCAGTGAAGGAATCAATCAAATTGAATAAAGCAAATGTTGCCAGGGGTAGCGTCATTGTGAAAGAGGCAAGCGTTTCAAGCATTCCATACGATGATCAGTTTTTTGATGGGATTACAGCCTTTCAAACGCACTATTTTTGGCCATCCTTGGAGCAGGATGTAGAGGAAGTATGGCGGGTTCTGAAAAACGGTGGGAAATTTATTATTATAGCAGAGCTCTACAAAATGAACTATCATATGAAAGCCTATCAAACTCCTGAGGCAACGAAGCAATTATTAGAACGTATCGGTTTTCAAACCGTGTATGTCACCGAAAAATCAAGTAAAGGATGGCTTTGCATTACAGCTATTAAGTAAAGGATACATAAAATGGAGGGTATAAAAATGAAAAGATGTGATTGGGTCAAGCTAGATGAGCCTTTGTATGTGGAATACCATGACAAGGAGTGGGGTGTACCGGTCTATGATGACCAGCATTTATTCGAGATGCTTTGCTTGGAGGGGGCACAGGCTGGCTTGAGCTGGTGGACGATTCTCCAAAAGCGTGAAGGCTATCGTGAGGCATTTGATCAATTCGATGTGGAAAAAATTATTCATTATACAGCAGACAAGCTAGAGGAATTGCAGCAAGACACACGGATTGTACGCAATAAATTAAAAATAGCTAGCGTGGTGACAAATGCTAAAGCATATCTCCAAATACAGGAAAAGCATGGCTCATTCTCAGATTATATTTGGGGCTTTGTAGATCACAAACCAGTTATGAATGAGTGGGCATCCATCAAAGAGGTGCCTGTGACGACAGAAATTAGTGATCGTATGAGCAAGCAATTGAAGAAAGATGGCTTTAAATTTATCGGTAGTACAATTTGTTATTCTTTTATGCAGGCAGTGGGCATGGTAAACGACCATACAACAGATTGCTGCTGTCGACAAAAGGAGCTAGCGGATGGCAATTGAACAAATTCGGGCTCAACTAGCCACGCAGGCCACGATTTTTCAAACGGGTGGTATTCGACCTACACATGATTTATTGGAAAGCTGGATTGGCTATGTGGGCTGGTCCTTACCAGAAGAGCAGCCACCATCTGGCTATCAGCCGCTCGCTACGTTTTTTCTAAAAGGTCTACCCTATGTACCGATGGCATTACAGCCTTTTCAATTAGTCACAGTCTTTGTCGATGAACGTCTATTAGATCATCTGATGGAGGATGATCTTTGTTCTTATTTTGATATTAGAACGTACACCACTTTGGAAGGCTTAGTAAAGCGCGAATGGCAGCATGAACAAATTCGCGCGTTTCCACTCATACCACAACATATCACGAACGACTATCCAACATGGGATGGGGGCGGTATTCCTGCTCAATTGGAGGAAGAGATTTTGACGTTGGAGCATGAAGAGCAGCTCGACTATTTTGAGGATATTGTTGAAGACCTCTATCCACTCCATAAAATTGGTGGCTATCCAAGCTTTTGTCAAAGTGGCGTTGATTTCGGTGACGATGCGCCATTTGTCCTCCAAATTGCCTCCGATGCAAAAGCGCGTTTGAACATCGTGGATCATGGTAATTTTTATTTATTCTACAATCCAACAATCCAGACTTGGCACGTCTATTGTGATTTCTACTAAAGGGATGGCGGCTTGTCTCTTTCATGAATTGTCATCATGATGAACCGGTAAATCAGATATAAGCCAAGGTACGCCCCTGTAATTAGAAAGACAGGGTTTAAGAACACAGCATGGATCGTTGTCATAAAGACTACATCCTCAAGAATAATGTTCGTTATAGCTGTAGCGGCAATCGTGCTAAACAGAATCGCAGCAAGGACACCTAGTATGTTGAAAAGAAGGCGAAAGCTAGCCCATTTGTGCTGAAGATATGCCATAAGGCTGGGGATGCCAATCGTGGCAGTCAGCATGAAAATTGTCATAACATCACATCCTTTCTTTCAGATTGCCCTTGTTCGTTCCTGCATAAACATAGAAAACGATAGGAGGGAAACCGATTGCGATGGCAAGAAGGAGAGTTAAAAAGCACTAGGAAGGTGAAAAAAGTGGAGCATAAAACGGTGGTCAAAAATGGCATTGGCTTTGGTTCGGTTTTAGCGATTACGATCTCCTGGAGTGTGCATCACTCCATCATTTGGGCAATCATCCATGGCTGTTTTAGCTGGCTGTATGTTATTTACTACGCCATCATGCGCTAAGCTTGTAGGTCAGCCTATCAACTAAGATGTTGTTTGAATAAAAATAACATTGGGTACATAAAAACAAAGCGTTCATAATTTTTAATGAGCAAGCATAAATAACAAAGTGCTCTTTTCCAAAGTACCAATTGTATGAACGTAGAAGAAAGGTTGATAGAATGACACATCAAGTAACGGCTTTAAGTAATGTTAATGGTAATGCTACAGGCGTGGAAGGTATATTACAAAATGTAGCATTTATTTTATCGACGTTTACGATTCCTTGTCCGCTCCGCGAATATGTGACAAGGTCTGATATTCGTAAACCCTTCCAGCGTATGAAGAAAATAAACACAAAACGCCTCATAGAATGTATCCAACGTTTTGAGCCACGAGCTGTCGTAGTAGATGTTGATTATCTTGGCGATGTGAATAGAGGGAAATTAGAGCCCATTGTCAAAGTCATTGTCAATGAATAGCTGAAAAAATATGAATTCTGCCAGGTATGGTTTCACGAACCTGGCAGAAGATTAAATGTGCTTATAGTGGTAGGATTATGGTATATGAATTGGTGTCAAGTATGATAATGGAACAGTTACGCGTTTCTAATGGCAATAATTTGCTGGCAATCAATGATAAGTGGTGTTGCTGCTGCTGCATCTACCTCTAAGAATGTAGCACAGCAAGTTTTAGGATCTAAGCTGATGAATAAAATTCCTGCAAAGCTACCGCCACCTGCTAAAATAACATCTACCAAAGTGCCAGGAGATAAGCATCTTAATAGATGACAAATACAGCCTTTACACTTGTGATCTTTGGAATAATCCTTCTCGTAGTAGTACTCTTCCTCCTCTTTTTTGCAAGAGCAAGAATCCTCCTTATGTTCCCATTTACAATGGTCATCCTTTTCATGACACTTACATCGCTGATGCTTCTGTTCCCATTTGCAATGCTCATGCTTGTGTTTGCATTTGCATCCTTCTTGTTTGTGTTCACATTTTTTTTCTAAATGACAATAGCATTTTACATATTGTTCACAGCACTTTTCTTTTTTATGATTCCAATTCATATATTGACTGTATCTACTATCCTGCATCTTTTAATCTCCCTTTTTGTTAGTTTTTTAGTAATGGTAGCGCTAACCTTTACATTTCTAATCTATGAAGCCACAAACAAAACTTCTTGGTAATTTGCCCTTTGTACAAAAAGAAAATTATTTTTTAATAATTAAAAAGAGAGAAATAGCCATACATAGCTGTGAGAATAATAACAATTTCAGGGCAAAAGATTGCTAGACTTCCGCCTGTAAATTTCATGGAGAAATGGAGCGAGTGTATGAAAAGTGTCCTGCAAATCTTCTTTTTATTCATGTGCTTACTGGTTGTGATGTCATTGTGGATGGCACAAAGGGAGCCTTTAGCTATAGCTCCGAGCACCGAAAGAGCAACTCCCTATGCTGAGGAGCTTGGCGAAAAATTACAAGCTACGAATTTTACAAAACAAGTGTTACAGGCGATACGGTCTGCAGGCTACTCGCCTGATAGTACAGTTGGTTATCTAATTGACTCTCCAGCGCATCAAGTCATCACTATTCAATTACACGATGGGGAAGAAATTGATGTAAGTACAGAAAGTGAAATTCAATCGATTATCGATGAGCTAGCTGAAAAGAATAATATGCATCTATTTATGGTTGATGTTCAATTACTAGAGCGTGAATAGTAGACGGGAGGCACTGTGAACTGTGCCTTTTTACATATAAAGGGAATTGGAATATAATGATAAAGAGGTGAGAGAAATGAAAATATTAATATTAGGCGCGAGTGGTCGTGTCGGCAGCCATTTGGTAGAACTAGCAATAAAGGATCAGCATGAGGTCACCCTATTAGTCCGAAATCCCGATAAATTACCGCACCATCATCAACAGCTGTGTGTAATGAAAGGGGATGTTTTAAACAAGCAGGATATCGAGCAGGCAATGCATCATGTGGATGTGGTGGTGAGTGCATTAAATACAGATGGAGGCACTACATTATCGGCTAGCTTACCATTGATTCTTGAAGCGATGACAAAGCAACAGGTGACAAGAATCATTACGATTGGAACAGCAGGGATTCTACAAAGTCGTGTAACGCCGACTCTTCTTCGTTACCAATCAACGGAATCGAAACGAAAATCGACCTTTGCTGCACAGGAGCACCAACGTGTATTCGAACAGCTACAGCAATCTGCAATGGATTGGACAATTGTTTGTCCTACCTATTTACCTGATGGGGCCTGGACAGGAAACTACCGCGTTGAACGTAACTTCTTGCCAGAGGGAGGTAGCGAAATTTCAGTAGCGGATACAGCAGATTTTGCCTACCAACAAATCTTCAGTGAGGAATTTTTGAAAACACGCGTCGGACTTGCCTACTAGAAAAGGGGAAATAAAGTGAAATATATTCATGCCATCTTCGGGATGGTAATCATTGTGGTTGGATGTGCCTTTCTCAGTACAACCATAGAGGAGGCGCCTGTTAGAAATGTGATGCTGAAAGTCTATGGAGCTATCATTGTGTCCATCGGCTCTTTCTACCTCAAAAAAATTGCGAAATTTGGTAAGCAATAAGCACTTTTACACAAGGATAGTCTAAATGGACTTATCCCTTTAACCTTTCTTTATCCTAAA
This sequence comes from Lysinibacillus sp. UBA5994, assembly GCF_002429725.1. NCBI lineage: Bacteria > Bacillati > Bacillota > Bacilli > Caryophanales > Bacillaceae > Lysinibacillus > Lysinibacillus sp. UBA5994. The sequence goes on from NZ_DJAU01000012.1 coordinate 247,251, forward strand.
TCGTCTAAATGATAGCTATTTTAGTGAAAAAATATACTGTTATTTTCCTTTTTATAGAAGGTTTGCTATACTTTATGTCGAATATATCTATTGAAGAGGTGATTGTATGGACAAGGAGATATCAAATAACTATCAATATCCTAAACACCTAACAAGCCTTGATGGAATCGAAACGACAGAATTATATGTCATCAAGATAACAAAGGAACAAGTGGATAGGTTGATTGAGGATATCGATCAAACATTAAAGACGTCGACATGACGTCTTTTTTCATGCCAAAAAAGGCCACCTTCCAAGAAAAGTGACCTCAAAACAGGAGAGCTGTGGAAAGGCTAGATTTGCTTTACCCTACTATTTGTATGTAAAAGTAATCTTGTTAGCTAGCCATTTGCCTGAAAGATAGATGAAATTTACTCGATTTTCTAGCAACTCAGTTCACTATCCATATATGTACTACCTCAGTTCTTCTGACATGAAAAGGAGTAATTCAAAGCCAAATAATCGCGGATGATAGTAGGCTGTCCGCCATTTTCAAGACATAGCTTACTGGCAATTTTAATTTCCTTCTGATTATAGTGAGATTGTGCTCCAATCAAAAATATGCCTGACAGTATCAATAATGTACCGATGCCCAACACATATTTTATAACCCTTTTCACTCATCTAACCTCCATTTCGATACGTTTACCCTATTGTCTAACATATGTTGAAGCATGAAAGCATTATGTTTAATTGACAATTTGTATACATATGTATACAATCAGTTTAAATTAATGTATACAAACGTATACAAAAGGAGTGTTTTAGAAATGAGAGGATCTGGATTTAGAGAGCATATGAGAGAGGGACATCACCGTGGAGGACGCCACAGAGGCATGGAAGGCGCGCCACAGCGAGGAGCAAAAACGTTCCGACGCGGCAAAGCGATTTCATTTTTAGAGATGCTGCATGTGAAGCGAGCTACCATTAAACAGCAATTAGAACAGCCAGAATTTCAATCGATTCAGCAAATTTTAGTCGGTGAATTAAAAGCCATCGATCTGGTTATCCAAGAATTTTGCCAGTTGTTTGATATTCAAGAAAATGAAACCAACGACAGTCTACAAGAGGAAGATAACGCACATGAAACAAATGAATAACTATATAGATGAGGTATTTTATCAGAACGATGCCCTATTAGAGGATGTCCTGTCCTCTATTGCCGAAAATGGTATGCCTGCTATTTCTGTCTCTCGATCATCAGGAAAGCTGTTGACGATGCTTGTATCGATTACTAGGTCAAAGGCTATTTTAGAAATTGGTGCTCTTGGCGGCTTTAGTGGTATTTGTCTGGCGAGAGGAATGGAAGGGAAAGGCAAACTGACATCCCTAGAGTTAGAGGATAAATATGCACAGCTAGCCGCCAAAAATCTTGCCAAGGCAGGCTTTGCCGAGCAGGTAACGTATATGACAGGTCCTGCATTGGATAGCCTTGAAAAGCTTGTGGCAACGGGACAGTGTTTTGATTTTTTCTTCATTGATGCTGATAAGGATAACTATGAAAATTATTTAGCCTATTGCATACAGCTAGCAAGCCCTGGTGCATTCATTGTGACAGATAATGTCCTAGCAGGAGGCAGTGTAGCAGACCCTATGGCGACACCCAAGCGCTATACAGCCATCATGAAAAAGTTCAATGTCACAGTGGCTAATCATCCGCAGCTGGATTCGATTCTTTTACCCATTGGTGATGGTATGACGGTTTCAAAAGTTATAAAATAATGCATATCAGAAATTAACTATTAATGGTAAAATATTGTTAGCAAACGATAAGGGAGAGATGCTTTTGAAGCAAGCATTAGTGGTCATTGATGCACAGCAAGAATTAATCGAGGGAAATCAGGATGAACAAGCCGTCTATGGCAAGGATGAATTGCTTAAAACAATCAATGCCGTTATTCAAAAAGCTATTGAGGCAGAGGTATATATTATCTTTGTACGTGATCAGGATGTAGCGGGTGGAGAAGGGGAAGGCTTTCAGGTACATCAAGCGATCCAAGTACCTACTACCGCTGTTTATTTTGATAAACTGGCTACAAACGCTTTTTATAGGACGGGATTACTCGATTACTTACAGGCCAATGAGGTAGAGCATTTGGTGATGATGGGCTGCAAAACCGAGCATTGCGTGGATACAGCAGTTAGAGCAGCAACTATACAGGGCTTTGATGTCACTTTAGTGGGAGATGACCATTCAACAAATGGTTCCGACTACTTATCACCAGAAGATACAGTTGCACACCATAACGACATCCTGCATGGCCATTACAATGTGGATCATTTCTCACTTGTGCGAAACGCCGATGAAGCATTATTTGAACCAACACATCATAGTTATCGCTAATTATAAAATGACCAAGAATCTAGGTTCTTGGTCATTTTTACATATAGAAATGATTGAGCATCCAACCTATAACCGTACTCACGATACCAACTCCTATCAAGACTAGCCCATGGGTTGGTGCTTGATAATCCTTTTTAAGTACAATCCCCATACAGATAGCCATAAGCCCACAAAAAGCTTGGAATAGGAGAAGGGCTACTACCACATTGACCCAACCGATGATTAAAAGTAATCGCTTACTATTATTTTCATGTACCATTTATTGTTCTCCTTCTTCATTTCTATGTAAATAAAGTGCCATACCTAACACGCATAGTAGTAGAATTGAAAAAATAATAGACATTATCGCTTGATAGACAATGGCAGTTATGAACAAAAACAATAAAATAATCAGTATGATGAGACGGAGTAGGAATTTTGTTTTTTTACGAATGGCGAAAAAATCCTGTAGAATAATGAGTAAAAAGCTCACACCAAATAGGAGAGCATATTCAAAAATGATTAGAGGATGCGCATTCGGTATATCCCCATTATGAAAGTATTTTAAAATAATTATAGGAATGAGTATGTATTTTAAATACTTGTACCACTGGAAAAGACGATCCATGTTGCTGCCTCCAGCTCAATAGACTATTTTTACAAATATTGTAACGAAAATTATGATCCGACACAATGATCTTTTATTTTCATAGGGCCACTGTGCGAGCAGTGACCCTAAGTATCAAGTCAGGAGGTGTAAGGCTAAAATTAGCTTTACACTATTATATGTATGTGAAAGTAGCTTCAAAAGCTAGTTATCTGCCTGCTCGATAGATTATTTTTTGGAAGGCGACTAAATGGGGCACCAATTGTCGGATGAAGGGCTACTATTCCTGCTAAAGTAAAGATAAGGAAGGTGATAGAAGTGGATTCTTTAACAAGGTTGAATAAGGCGATTACGTATATCGAGGCCAATCTAACAGAGGAAATTGATGTGCAAGAAGCTGCGAGATTAGCTTATTGCTCGGAATACCATTTTAAACGTATGTTTTCCTTTCTAGCAGGCATCTCGCTATCAGAGTATATTCGTCGTAGGCGTCTGACGCTTGCCGCACTGGAACTATCAGATTCATCTATGAGAATTCTCGATATCGCGATTCGTTATGGCTATCGCTCTGCAGATGCATTTACAAGAGCCTTTCAGCAAATGCATGGCATCACACCATCGGAGGCGAGGCAAAATGGTCAGCACCTAAAAGCGTTTCCACGAATGACCTTCCAACTTACCATACAAGGAGGTTGTGAAATGAATTACCGACTCGAACAAAAAGAAGCGTTTCACATCGTGGGTCTTATGAAAAGAGTACCTATCGTCTTTCAAGGAGAAAATCAAGCGATAACTGAAATGGCACGTGCATTAACAATGGAGGATATTGGGCACCTAAAAAAGCTGTCGAATGTAGAACCAACAGGAATCATCCAAGCCTCCACAAACTTTTCTGAGGGCAGAATGGAGGAAAAGGGCGAGCTTGATCATTATATCGGCGTAGCCACAACCGAAACGGCTCACCATTTTTCACAGTTGGATGTACCCGCTTGTACGTGGGCTGTCTTTGAAGCGGTTGGACCATTCCCGCAAACACTACAGGAAACATGGGGGCGCATTTATGCGGAGTGGTTCCCATCTTCTGGCTATGAACAGGTTGCTGGTCCAGAAATCGTGCGCCATACAAGCACGGATTTTTCCTCACCAACCTTTACAAGTGAAATCTGGATACCACTTCAGAAAAAGAAGCCTCTTGCATAATGCGAGAGGCTTTTACTGTATTTTCGTTCCATTGGGCAGCTGCTGATCGGGCGTTAACAGGATTACATCTCCCTCCACAGGTACACCACCAATGACTAATACCTCTGACTTAAAACCCGCAACGCGACGTGGCGGGAAATTAACAATCGCCACTACTTGCTTCCCAATAATGACTTCGGGTGTATAACGCTTCGTAATTTGTGCGGAAGACTGTTTAATGCCCAATTCTTCACCAAAATCAATTTTCATTTTAATCGCAGGAACCCGAGCCTTTGGCAGTTCCTCAGCCTCTAATACCGTGCCGATTCGTATATCAAGTGCTATAAAATCTTCTATTGTCGCCATCACTGTACTCCTTAAGCTTTTATGACAATGTTAGCATTTAATAGAAAAAAATACAAAAAAAGAAGAGCACATTGCGTGCCCTTCTCTCGTTAACGACGATGCTCTACCAGGTCAATCGCACCTAACACAATATGTGCTAAGCCAAAGCCAAAAATCGTATTGGCCACCATTTTGTTAGAGCCATGTTTTTGCTTCATTGCATAGCCTGCCGCCGTAACAGCTGACCCGAGTATAGTGGGGATTAAACCTTCACGAATTCCATTCATAAATTGATCCCTCCGTCGTATGATTCGGCGTGAGTTTCACACCATACTTACTATGAACGTTTGGCGCGGATACTATACTAGGCATCAACCGTATCAATCATGAAAGCAGTGATCTCCGTTTGATCTGCATTTGTATAGGCCTTGCAAAAAAGAACCACAGCACTTTCTTCATCATCAAACCATAAATAGCGAATTTCTGTTGTAAAACAACTTTGGTCATTCATTTCATACACATCAATAGCTACGGAAGCTTCATCCAGCGGCCATGTTAAGGTACCTTGCAAGGCGAAAACCTCCTGCAGAAATATAGCAGTATCCTCTGTTAATATCTTCTCCTGTTGAAGTTTTTCATATCTATTATGTACTAAATCATCTAAGGTCATTTTCGTTAATGCACTTATTTTGTCTTTCATTTGCATAGCCTCCCTCCTAATAGTTATTTTACTGGAAAAGGAAAAATTTTGTATAGGTAAATAGGGATTTATTGAAACGAAAAAGAGCGGTTAGCCGTATAATAAACGAAGGGAGGCTGAAAATGAAGTATATAGGCATTGGCACCATCTTGTCCATTCTAGGTGTGATATGCTCCATTCTCATATGGGGTACAGAGAAAGCCCATTTGCTTTCAGGGCTACTCGGTGGAATTTTCATCGTTTCTGCCATGTTATTGTCAGGAGCCATCGCAAGCGGAGATAGAATGCGCGCCAATTTCGCAACAGAAACCAATGAAGACAGAAACGAACGCAATCTTCTCATGAATAATGCGTTACTATTAGCAATACCAAACATTATCGTAGCAATCTTTGTTTATTATTTATGAAGCTAATAGCAGCCATCAATTTAGAATAAGCATTGTATTCAACACATTTAGCATTCAATCCACCGATTTGCATGAGCAATCCATTCTAAGCATTTCTATCCATCAAAATGAGCGATGTATCCGTCAGATTAGACAGTATATCCGTCACATTTAGCATTCTATCCACCGAATTGCATGAGCAATTCAATCTAAGCGATTCTATCGATCAAAATGAGCATTGTATCCGTCAAATTAGACAGTATATCCGTCAAATATAGAATTCTATCCACCGATTTGCATGAGCAATTCAATCTAAGCGATTCTATCGATCAAAATGAGCATTGGATCCGCCAGATTAGACAGTATATCCGTTACATTTAGCATTCTATCCACCGATTTGAAATGAGCAATCCATTCTAAGCGATTCTATCCATCAAAATGAGCGATGTATCCGTCAGATTAGACATTGTATCCGTCAAAAATAGAATTCTATCCACCGATTTGAATGAGCAATCCATTCTAAGCATTTCTATCCATCAAAATGAGCATTGGATCCGCTAAATTAGACATTGTATCCGTCACATTTAGAATTCTATCCACCAATCATTACATATAAAAATCATAAAAAGTGTCACATCTACCCTAGGTGTGGCTTTTTTTGTTGCATTTAATAGAGAGGAGTACATTTGCAATAGAGAGGTGGTACTATGCAATTAACAGATGGTACACAGATATTTGACACGGACATCATTGATGAGGCTGCTAAAAAGAGGGAGCGTGATGAGCAGGAGCGGGAGATGCTCAACGCCTTTGCCCGCTATGCATACCTACGATATAAGCAAATACGAGACAAAGTAAATCCGCGGAAATGCAAATATATGTATATTCATCAGGTGCGCCAGCAATTAGCATTACCAGCTAGACTACAACGTGTTTGCAAGCTGCTAACGATGACGGAAGAGGAAGTTATCTACATTGTTGAATTTGTGCGGAAGTATTTGAAATACGTTAAATAAGCCTCATCTACAAAGATGGGGTTTTTTTACATAATTTCTAGGGAGAATTGTTTCTCAACAACCGCTCCATATAGTATGATGAACGTGTATAAAGGAGTGAGCGTAGTTGAGATTGATTAAATTTCTAGTGGTAATTGCTATATTTGTTGGTGTAGTGGGGTATGGTGTACTACATTTCGGCACAAAATTTGCCTCTGAAAAAATTGTAGATACCTTGTCGACAGAATTAGAAAATAGCGGACAAAAGGAAGAAATCAAAAATACCATTGAAAATGACCCACAATTAAAAGCCTATATGGAAGAGGCGAAAACGGTCGATAGCAGTACATTACCGTTTACGACAAAAGAAGAGGCAACGAAAGTCTTAATTCAAAAAGTGGGCATTACCGATTTGAACGACATGCGTGTAAAATTGCAGGACGGCTCGATGACGCAGGAAGAAGCTCTACAAATGGTGGAAGGCAAATTATCCGATGAAGAGATTGCAGCTTTAAAAGTCATTGTCTATAAAGAGCTTTATGAATAACAAACAGCAGAAGCAATGTTTGCTTCTGCTGCTTGCATTACCCATTACAGATCATGATTATATTTCCATCTAAATCTTGAATGTTGAAGTAAGCAAAGTCATCAAAACGTTCTATAGGCCGAACAATCGGAATGCCCTTGTCTTTCATAGACTGATAGGCATCGTCAATATTGTTTGTGTAGAAATTAAACAACACATGCTTGGACTGCTGTAACTGAAAGCCAGGATCAAATGTGTGATCGTCTAAGGTAATTCCCGTCTCAGAGGAAATGGGTAAATTGTAGACAGGCGAAACTACCTTCTCTTCACAAAAGGGCAGACCAAGAAGTTGGCTATACCATTCTGCTGATTGACGTAAATCTCGGACATGAATAAAAACATTATTCACCTTCTTGGTAAGAGGGGACGTTACAAAATTCATTCTTTCTACCACCTTTCGCTTGTTATGATAGGAATTCGCTAAAAAATTTTTTTCACCTGCTTAAAAGAGCATGCTTCATGGCATGTTCTTTTTTTATGTCCCATTTTTAAAAATTTTCTTTATATAGTTAGAAAGGACATTAGATGGAAAGAGGGATCGTCATGATTTATCGAGTAGCCAAAAAGGAGAATTATGTGGTTTTGGATAAAGCATTTTTAAATGATGAGCAATTAAGCTGGAAAGCAAAGGGTCTGCTTGCCTATATGCTGTCTTTGCCAGATGATTGGTCATTTAGTCTTGCAGATTTAGCAATACGTAGTAAATGTGGGCGGGAAGCGACAGCCAAAATTTTGGACGAACTCATAGAGGCGGGCTATCTTCAAAAAGTACAGGAACGAGGAAAAGACGGCAAGTTCGGTAGGGTAGAATTTTTCGTCTATGAAGCATCAAAACGTGCTGCTATACCGTCAACGGGAAATTCGTCAACGGTCGTACCATCGACGGAAAAGCCCACACTACTAAATAATAATTTACTAAATAATCAATTACTAAAAGATAAAGATGATAAGGAGTCTACTAACACTGCCTACCACTTTTATGTGCAACAAGGCTTTGGCAAACAAACAGCCTATATTGCTAGTAAAATTCGTCACTGGCTCACTATTTTTTCAGAGGACATGGTCATCTATGCGATGAAGCTAGCGGTGGAGCATAATGTTTTACGCTGGCGGTATGTAGAGAGCATCTTACAAAATTGGTGCCATCAGAACATAAAGAGTCTTGCAGATATTGCTATCGACCAGCAGCGTTTTCAAGCCCACAAGCAGCAAGTGTCATCACATTCTAAAGCTAGACGACGGGAAATCATTCCGCAGTGGTTTCAGCAGCGTGGTGATCAGGAACAAGAATTTCAGCCAACAATTGATTTTGCAGCAGAACGACAAAAAATTTTAGCCCTCTTACGGAGTGAATAAATTCTCCGCATACCATAAAGGCTTAATCGATGAAAAGTTATCATGATCCTGTAAAATCATGTGAATTCTTTCCAACGCATCGTCAAAGGAGCGTGGGTCATAGTGACGAGTCCAAACAATGGTTGAAAAGACAGTCATGGCTGCATAGAGGGCATATAACTGCCAAAACATATCGTCTGGTGAAGATGAAAAATAGCCATCAATCTGCCCAATACAATAGGGGATACTTTGTCGTCTACTAAACAAGGCAAGATTATAAAAGTCATGATAAGGATCGCCCACATCATAGCCATTAAAATCTATCACCCCATTGTAAGTATGTCCTTTACAAATAATGTGACCGAGATGAAAATCATCATGAAGCAGGGTGATGGGGCGTTGCTTTAACAGTGGTAAGTGCGTTTCAATAAAGCGCAATAGTTTAGCTTCTTGTGGAAGTTGATAGGCATCTTGTTGGTATGCCTTCAAATAGGTAGAAAACTTTTTGAGCTGTGTTGTCTCCCAATGAATTATTTGCGGAGGGCTCACTTGATGTATTTTTCTCAATTCTTTCCCCGCCGCAAGACCAAGGTGGAATTGCTCAGAGTCAGAAAGTTCCTGAATAATTTCATCTGCTGGTGTTTCTTCTAAAAAGCTAACGACCATTGCGGATACGTTGGCTTCCTGAAACAAGGTATAGTCAACGGCTTTATGTGTTCTTACACCCTGCTTTGCTAACTCTTGGAGCAAGGAAAACTCTACTGCACGTTTGTCATGATGTGCTAGATCTGACAAGCGCACCAAATAGCGCGTTTCACCAACTGTTACCAGATACTTGCTATCAGGTGAATAGCCTTTGTTAATTTTCACTTGCTGTGTATAGCCGTTTAAGCTTGGTAATTGACGAATAATCTCTACTGCCTGCACACTTTCTTTCCTCGCTTTCAATATTTTAGAAGAACTAAAATACTACAGAAAACAATACTTTGTCAATGCTTGGAAGCGAGAAAAGAGGTTATAAAATCATAATGAAAAAATAGTAAAAGAGCACAACTAACTAGAAAACACTTTTGTGCGCGCATTTACTAATAGTAAGTGGATGTCCTAGTGACATTCACACTTCATAGCTTCGAGGAAAGAGAGGTGAAACGATCGCAGTAGCCTTAAGCGCGAAAAGAAGCTAATAAGCCTCAAAAGGAACCTCTAATTATCTGTTGTTTACCCTAAAAAACCCAAAAAGAAGAAAAGAATAACATAGCGTCAGTCGCTAAAAATAATAGGAAAGGACGGTGCAACATGAGTTATGTTATTGAAAAACAGATGATGTCAGGGCTACCGAATCAAGCGCTAACGGCAGTCAAATACGTTGTGGCGCATGAATCAGGTAATGGCAGCAATACAGGTCCAAATGCATTGGAAAACGAAATTGCCTATATGAATCGAAATAAAGCCAATGCCTTTGTTTCTCACTGGGTAGGCGGTGGTGGAAGAATCGTACAAGTAGCCCCAGTCAATCGCGTGCAATATGGCTGTGGACCAAAGGGAAATCCGTATAGCTATGCCCAGGTGGAATTGGCACGGACTGCTGATAAGGAACAATTTAAAAAGGACTATGCGGCTTATATTTGGCTGTTACGTAAGCTTGCGATAGAGGCAGGGATTCCGACTGTTTTAGATGGTAGCGGCAACGGCATTAAGTCACATCGATGGATTGCGGAAAATCTAGGAGGCACTACGCACAAAGATCCTTTTGACTATTTAAAAAGTATGGGGATTACAGAAGCACAGTTCCAGCAAGATATTAAAAATGGGCTTGAGGAGGGATTAACAGTGTCACAATATAATGAGCTAAAACAAGAAATAGAAACGTTGAAAAGCTTACTAGCTGAAAAAGCTAGTTTACAAACAAGCAGAGAAGTGGGAGCAGCCCATAAAGAGGCTTGGGAGTGGGCTATTAGCGAAGGCATTATCCGAGGCGATGGAAGTAAGAACATGAATCCAGCAGGCGCCTTAACAAGAGAGCAAATGGCGACCATGCTGAAACGCTATTACGACAAATTTATAGCCAACTAATTGTGTAGGATAAAGCTCCTATGTCATCACGAGCTTTATCCTTTTTCATTGAATAAAGGTTTTTTCAAAATTTTGTCGAATGTAGTAGAAGAGAGGAGGGGTTTTGATGTTAACCAAAATAAGAAAAGTAAAATTTGAACAAGAAAGAAAAAATCCATTATACCAGGTGGTGATGGAATGTCCCGATGGTAAGCAACTCTATGTAAAATTTGATTATACGTATAAAACAAAAAATTTCTGGCCATTAGAAGTGAATTATAATAAAAAGAACTATGGTGCAAAGCTAGCATGGTATACAAATGAAGTCGAGAATATGACAGTGGCTTTATTTCTAGAAACGATTGCTGGTAAAATCAACAAGAAGTATGATTTTAACTTTAAGAAACAATAAAAAAAGCAGCACCTTGTAGGAGCATACTGCTTAAGACTTGTCCATTATTTAGTTGAGATATAAACAACAAGTGCTGCCTCATCAAATGTTACATTTGCGCCAAGTGCTTGACTGACAAAGCGTAAAGGCACCATTGTTGTACCTTGATATATTTCAGCAGGATGGCTGAGTGTGATTGTTGATGCAGAACCATTTGTATCAACATAAGCCGTTTTATTCCCCACACCAATCACAATTTTTTTACTGTCCTTTGTTGCCGTTACTTTTTTCGTTGCATTATCATAGCTAACCGTTGCCCCAAGAGATTCAAAGATTGCCTTCATTGGCACTAAGGTTGTGCCATTTTTCATATAAGCGCTAGGCGTATAATTTTGCTTCACGTCATTTAAATAGACAGCAACCTTCGTTAATACAGGTGCTACCGTTGCTTTAGGTGCTGGCGTAGCATAACTTTGACCGCCTGAAGAAGACCCTGCATTATTGCCACCATTGCCATTATGATAATGATAGCCAGAACAAAGCCCTTTAGCCTTTGATTTGTCAGAACAGTTGTGACCGCCATTGCTATCTAAACGCCCTGGATGTGCGCTCGCAATAGAGGCTGTGGTGAAAAATAATGTAAGCATCGCCATCAACAAAACCAATTTCTTCATATAAATCCTCCAATTCTCAAAATATGTAATTATTATACTATTGAAAAGAGAATTTTGATATGTTTTTATAGGAAATTAGTTTTAACCCATTAAAAGGCACTACCAGTCAAGATTGGTAGTGCCATTTTGTTATACGGTTAATTGATTTTCGTTTTGGAGATCAATGGCTTTTTGGAGCAGTCGATGCAGAACGGCTGCAAAGGTTGCAATCGTACTGGTTACAAAGATGCTGATAAGTGTCAGCGTAATAATTCCTGTAATATCTTCCTTGCCAGTAAACATTATCATAATTGATGTAATACCTAGCACAAGGCCGGCTACAATAGTGAGAGCACAATTTTTGATCGTTCTCAAAGCCCGTACAGATGATTTGGAGAACGCTTTATGCTGGTCGATGTTCGTTAAGAGGCGATAGGCCTTATACAACGCCGTGTAATAGGGAATGCATAGTGCATACACATAGAGTAAAAAAAGATAAGACAAATAGGAGGATTCGGGATGTGCCGCTGCATCTCTACTGGCTATCCCAGGTAGCCAAAATAGTCCTAAAGCTAATACAGGGATACCTAGCAGCATAATCACACTCTTTAGGAAAATGGTTGACCCCTTTTTATGTTTCATACAATACACCTCACTGGTAATGATATATTGATTTTAAAATAAAATTTATCGATTTTCAATAAAAATATATTATTATTCATTGGTTTTTTCATTTTAAAAGACATCCATCCTTATAGGATAGATGCCTTTTAAGTGGGATGATTAACATCTTACATATTTACGTTTAAAGCCAATTCTGCCTCGCTCTATTTCCTTTTGAATTGTTTTATAAGCATTTAGCTGTGTGCTTTTCTTGTTGTCTCGCTTCATTTCTACAGGACCAATCGCTTGTGCGGTTGCTACTGCTTGTTCGTGGAGCGGCACATAGGAAATAGCCACTGTGTATAAAAAATTATTCATGGCCGATTTTGTACGTTCGGGTACGTCGTGGATGGTATTTTTCACAACTTCCAGCATGTTAGCCAGCTTGCTCTCGGAAAATTCGCTATCCTTGCGATTCCCTAATAGCCAGCAATAGCAGCTCCAGCCCGCTGACATTTTCAGTTCCTCACCACTGGCAATCCACGCATCCGCCACCTCCTGAGCAATCGGTGCCTCTGCTAAAGTAACCGCTACTACATAATCCGACAGCATATAAAAATAAGCTGCCTCCATCCATCGATTAAAATCTTCCACAGTCATGGCTTTTGGATCTGCTATGATGCCAGCAAAGTACATCGCATCATAGTTGCCCGTAGCATAAAGCTCTTCTGCTAGAGCCTGATCGATTTTAATTTTCTTCGCAATAGGCTTCATGGCACCTGTTGCCACACCAAATAACGGCTCATGGGCGCCATTTGACATATACATTTTTTTCGTCCGTTCCTTGCCAAGAGCCTCTAGCTCCTGCATCACCAATTCAGCATTCATAATAGCACTTCCTTTTTTTCTGTTTTCTAGATTATTTTTATTATCTTATAAAGAATGTCTTTTTGTAATGGATTAAAAGCATATCATATTAGAATATAAAATATCATATCTGAATATATTTTTGTCAGTCATTTTATATTGAAGGAAGTACCTATTTCCAATTAGCTAGAGCCTATTCCAAATAAACATAAATTGAGCTGCATCCGATTCGAGGGCAATTTGATGATAGTCTGTTGAATCATCATCTGTAATCAAGCGACCTTTTTGCACGTTTAAAATGGCATGTTTAACAGAGTTGGGATGTTCAATCGCATAGTGGGAGTCTTTTAGAAGAGTGAGGGCAGATCGACATTTATGTTTATCGATGCGCTCATTTTTTCCTTTAAAATACAGCTTAATTAAATAGGGCACATCGTCAATGATTAAACCAAGCTCAGGATTGGAACGCACAATTAAATCGTCACAATACCAATTCGCCTTACCTGGTTCAAACCACTGTACGTTTTTATTTTTTAAGAATCTTATATAGGCTTTGACGGCTTCTTGGTAATTTTTCTGGCGTGCAGGAAGGGCGTTATCCACGATGTCGAGTAAATAGGTATCATTAAAACGATGTTCATGGTATTTTTTTAATCCATCACGCAAGGCTTTCCAATAATCTTTTATTGGATGGTACTCTCCCTGATATTTTATATCCTTCACAAACTTTGTCTTTGCTGCACTTCCCTTCATTGTGAAGTCTGTAAATTGTGTTAAACCAATAGATGGCTTTGTGAGCGTCGTCATTTTTCCATCACCCTTCTTTCATCATCGATGACATACTATAGATTAGTATTATATTGGAAAGGGTACATGTATATGATTGATGGGCTTGTTAACAATCAGCTCCTAACAGTGTTCTATTACAATAAGAAAATCAATTTTTTAAAAAAATATGTTTAGATGTGTTTTGACTGGGAATATAAATAGCGAGCTAGTAAAAAGCTCAAAAAAATATTTAGGAGGAATAGAAATGGCTAACAAGCAAAACAATCGCAACAGAAACAACAATGAAAACATGACTGTCGAAGAAGCGGGACGTAAAGGCGGAGAAGCTACCTCCAGAAATCATGACCGTGATTTTTATGAAGAAATTGGACGTAAAGGCGGAGAGGCTACGTCTAAAAATCATGGACATGAATTTTATCAAGAAATTGGTCGCAAAGGTGGAGAAGCTACGGCTGAAAACCACGACGAAGAATTTTATGAAGAAATTGGCCGCAAAGGCGGAGAAGCTACCTCTGAAAAGCACGACGACGATTTTTATGAAGAAATAGGACGTAAAGGTGGAGAAGCACGCAGTAAACAGCGTAGTAACAACTCCAACGGCAATCAAAATCGTCGAAATAACAATAATAACTAATCACTTTTAAATAGCTTGAAACCCTTCACACACAGGGCGTTTGTAGTTTTAAACTACAGGCGCCTTTTTTGTTGTTAAGTTCCTCTCAATCCACAGGATAAATTTGTTGAATTTCTCCTAATTGTAGTATATATTTAATCCGCTTCTATTTGTTTTTAGAGGAAATGAGGATAGAGAGAATGACACTATTTAAAGATAAAGAACTATTTCAGGTAATTCAATCCGTCGTGCAGGCTGTGAACATGACGGTCAAGATAAAACAAGATGATTCAGGTATTAATATGAGCTATAACTTTATTGGGGATTATGTAGGATTTGATGCGAAACGATTAGTAGAGGCAAGAAATGAACTAATGCTTCCAACTTCACTTGAAATTTATGTCAAAACAATGACCCTTCATGAGCTAGGTCATGCAGTGGATCGACAAGCATTACAGGCGTCACTTCCACGTACAATTGAAATCTTTACGATGAAAAAGCAACACGCATTAAAAGAAATATATCGTCAGGAACAACTACTAGCCATGCTGATTGAAGAACATGAAATGAATATTCAATTTGAGCAAACGGCTTGGGAAAATGCATGGATGCTTAACCATACACATCACTTAGTTCCTGAAAAGGACTTTGACTATATCAAACAGCATAGCCTAGCGACCTATCAGCGTTTATATGAGCAAGATTTACAAGCTTATCACCATCTTTTGAACCAGCAGATGGTGCAATTAGTTTAGCTAGAAATAATCATTTCATACCGTCGCGGGAATAGATCAAACCAAATAGGGCAATGTAATACTACTTGGAGGTGATCATTTTGACAAAGGGCAAGCAATATAAACGTCAGTCAGAGTTGGCGGAATTAGCGACAGATTTAAGTCCAGATGATTTAGATGTGCGCGAAGAAAATGCTTTAACACAAGAGCAAAAGAAAAATTCGAGCGAAGGAAATCGTTCAAAAAAATCTGCCACACGCAAATCGCAATCATAACGTAAACACCACAATCATTTCCGATTGTGGTGTTATTTTATCTATTGCCACTTTTACATAGAACTGTACTACTGAGCGTTGATTTAATGTTACAATTTATAGAATGAATGAAAGGGGCTGGAATAAATGATTTTATTTATCGTATTTGTTGGAGTTGTCGTTGTCATAGGCATCGTCAGTAATGCAAATAAAAATCACAGCAAATCAAATGAGCACAATCACCATATCCATTCCACTAACGAATTTTCAACAAATGATGCATATCTTTCCTCCCAGGACAGCCAACAGTGTGCTGATTCTAGTGCTACTACGAGTGACTCATCCTGTGGCTCCAGTGGGGAATGAAGGTGGCCCATTCTGAATTATGGAGATATTGCTAGTAAATTGGCGAGGATTCAAAGTAATCGAACTAAGAGCAAATTTTTTATAACGTGATCAAAAGCGGAGGAGGTCTGTTTTGCACCGATCTCTTCCGAAGTACATATGTAAAATTTCATCACCTCACCACTAGTAACTATTGTTACTAGAGAAGTTGTGAACTGTTCTTTAAGATATAGCGAAAATGAAGCAACAGGCGTAAGATAGAGGAATAGATAGAGAGAATTTGGAGGTAGTAGTTGATATGATTCGATTCGAAAATGATTATGCAGAAGGTGCCCATCCACAAATTTTGCAGCGGTTAGTGGCTACAAATGAAGAACAATCTCCAGGGTATGGTATGGATGAGCATTCCGAAAAAGCAAGAGCCTATATAAAAAAAGCGATTGCAGCGGAGCAGGCAGACATTCACTTTTTAGTTGGTGGTACACAAACGAATACAACCGTGATAGCGTCTATTTTGCGTCCTCATCAGGGCGTCATTGCTGCGAGTACAGGGCATATTGCGGTGCATGAAACAGGAGCTATTGAGGCAACGGGTCATAAGGTACTGACATTACCTAGCGATGATGGCAAACTAACTGCGACACAGGTGAAAGCCTGCTATGATGCGCACTGGCTGGATAGCACTCATGAGCATATGGTGCAGCCAGGCTTAGTGTACATATCACACCCTACAGAAAATGGCACGACCTATAGTAAGGCAGAATTAACAGCCTTACGTGAAGTTTGCCGAGACTGTGACTTACCACTGTTTATAGATGGTGCTCGTTTAGGCTATGGTCTAGTGGCACAAGACAGTGATTTATCTCTCGCTGACATGGCTCAGCTTTGTGATGTATTTTATATTGGTGGTACTAAAATGGGTGCATTGTTTGGAGAAGCAGTCATCATCGTGAATCCTGCGTACCAAAAGGATTTCCGCTACATGATTAAGCAAAGAGGAGGGCTACTTGCCAAAGGTCGATTATTAGGCATTCAGTTCGAAACGCTATTTGAAGATACGCTCTATATGGATATTTCGCATCATGCGGTAGATATGGCAATGCTTATACGACAGGCATTTCTCGATAAAGGCTTCGCAATGCGCTATGATTCAAAAACGAATCAGCAATTTCCAATTTTACCAAACCATCTACTTCCAACGTTAGAAGAAAAATATTCCTTCTCCATTTGGGAAGCATACGATGATACCCATACGGTTGTGCGCTTTTGCACAAGCTGGGCTACGACCAAAGAAAATGTGGATCGTTTAATAGACGACATCTACCGTTTAATATAATCAATCAAGCTGCACCTTCCGTCAAAGGGTGCAGTTTTTTCCTATTATTCCCTAACTCTTGCTATACTATAGATAACAGGAAAGGTGGAAGCGAATGACTAAATACGTAGCACTTTTAAGAGGTATTAATGTAGGTGGGCACAATAAATTAAAAATGGCTGAATTGAGAGACGCGCTGCAACCACTGGGGCTCCAAAACATTCGGACATATATTCAAAGTGGCAATATCCTGTTTGAATCGAGTGAATCAGAAGAATTTTTGCAACAGCAAATTCAAGAGACCATCCAAAGTACCTTCACTATCACGAGTACAGTAATTATCCGTACAGCTGAAGAATTCCGCTCTATTGTGAACAATTGTCCTTTCTCAGAACAAGACTTAGCAGATGCAAGTGCTACAGCTACAGGGGAAAGTCTCCATGTTGCACTACTTTCAACAGTTCCAACTGAAGAGAACGGAGCTAAGTTATTACAATATGTAAGTGAAAAAGAGCGCTGCATTATCAAGGGGAGAGATGTCTATCTGTTATTTCACGATAGCATTCGCAATGCCAAGCTTAGTCAACAACTGCCTAAGCTAGAGGTGCCCGCTACAGCTCGCAATTGGAAAACGATGATGAAGCTTGCGACAATGATTGGTGAGTAGGGAAACTCATCTTTTCTATAAGGAGGCGTGTTTGAATGCGACGGGATCAAGTAGGTTATTTTATTTATCCTTTTTTGTACTTCATTGTTAGAACAATGAATCAATGGAGGAAGCATGAGCCGATTGCATGGGGAGAAAATGTGACGATGATGGTCATCACAATGGTCATCATTTATATCTTTGTTTGGATGTGGAATTGGTCCAAAAAGCCGTATCAATGGAGAAAGAAGAATAATAAAGAAACATAAAGCAAGAGAGCAAATTTCATTATTGAAATGATGCTCTCTTTTTTTTTACTTAAACTTTTCAGGTTTTGTGGCTTTAATAGAGGCAATTTCTCCACATTGGGTACAGACAGTGAAAATAAGGGGTGAACCTGAGGAAAAGATGGTATTCACGGGTCTTAAAGCAGCATAGCCATCTAATTTCCCTTCAGAAAAAGATTGACTGCCACAGGCTTTACAACTATATGTATTTGTTTCCATATTCTCACCTCGTAATGTAAGTTTAAGGAAATTATAGCATAGAAAAAACTACAGCGATATGCATCACTGTAGCTCAGAATTGGTTGATACCCCTTGAGGTTTTCTAAAGTATTATAGCATAACAACTTATTCATTGTATAGATGAAGGAAAATATATAAATGTTGCGACTTCATTTGACTTTATCGAATTGGCTATTTGAACGAAAAGATTGGGTGTTTCCTGATTCGTGCTATCTTTATAAATGCCAAGAAGATATTGTAAATTGCTTTCTTCAAAAACAAAGAAGTTAAAAAGCAGGTGCTCAAAATAAATTCCCTAACGACCATCTTGCAGTGTATATGCTTTTCCTGAAAAGCTCACTTTCGGTTGAATAGGTCGAATATCAATTTTAAAAATATGCTGTTTCATTTCGTTATGAACATAGAGAATGTTAAGTGAATCATTCATGCCATATTGATGATCTTTGTAAAATCGACCAAACTTATGTGTGATGGAAAACGGGGGTATAACAGTTGGGAGTTTGACCTTACTATAATGCTGTTCAAATTCCTTCACAGCCGCTTCTACTGATTGATAGCCTGCTTCATCAAATTTTTCCTCAAAAGTGGGTGGCAGAGGATGCGCACTTGCATGTTCAATGGTGTGGTTAATTAAAAAAATACATAGTGAAAAAGTAATTTTCTTTAGCATTGCTTGCACGTCCTTATTTAAATAGCACTTTATATATAAGTATTTCGATTCAGGATGTAAATATACGTGTTCACATTTAAGGATATTAGTTTAAAAATAAATAGTTTAATGTTAAACTATTTTACGTCAGGAGAGCTGATTTGCTCTTTTTCGTGTAATTTGAAGGAGGAATTGAAGATGAATCGAGTAAAAAATAAAGTGGCATTAGTGACAGGTGGAGCTTCTGGTATTGGTTTATCAGCAGCTAGCTTGTTAGCAAAAGAGGGCGCAAAAGTAGTCATTGCTGATTTTAATGTAGAGGGTGCTAAAGAAGCAGCAGCAACTTTAGTCAATAATGGGTATGAGGCAGCAGCCGTTTTCCTTGATGCAGGGAATGCTTCCTCCATTGAAGCGGCCGTGAACTTCACTGTAGAACGATACGGCTCATTAACGGTGCTCTTTAATAATGTTGGTCTAACTAACCTGAAGAAAGATTTAGATATATTAAATATTGATTTAGATGAGTGGGACCGCTTAGTCAATGTGAATTTAAAATCCATATTACTAGGAAGTCGTTTTGCCATTCCACATATGCAAAAAGCGGGCGGGGGCTCAATTATTAATACGGCTTCTATGGCTGCATTCGCCAGTGACCAAATACGTACAGCCTATGGGGCAACAAAAGCAGGTGTGGTGAATATGACGAGAAACATTGCCACACAATTTGGGAAGGATCATATCCGTTGTAATGCGGTTGCACCAGGTCTTATATTAACACCTGCCGCGAAAAACAATATGCCAGAAGAAATGCTGGCCATTTATGCGAAATTTAATGCGCTACCATATCATGGAGAAGCGGATGATATTGGCCATGCAGTTGTATTTTTAGCCTCTGACGAATCAAAATTTATGACGGGCCAAACACTGCAAATTGAAGGCGGACATTACCTCGCTAACCCAACCATCGCTGATACTAATAACTGGCTAGCATCTTTATAGTCAATAAATAAAAGAGGTTGTCTTAAAATAGACAACCTCTTTATTATTTGGCACAAGCTTAGCTACATTTGAGGAGCTTCCAACCCAAACTGAGCCCATTCCTCTTTCGCTGGACCATAAATACCTGGAACAGTTAAACCAGCCTGACGCATCAGAACCGTCATTTGACCGCGATGATGACTTTGATGCTGTAGTAAAAATAATAACAGGGAACCATTGGGCATTTGTTGACCAATAAATTCAATCGTTTCAGTCATTGTCTTGTCAGTCCATTGCGATTGTATCGCTTCCACAAAGGCTTCACTCGCTTGGTGATAGCCATCTGCAATGAACTGAGCAGAAGTAGGAACTGGAAAATCCTTTGCTGGGGCTTCAAACGCTAAATTCGAATTCAAGGTAATAATTCGAATTGCAGTAACCGTGTGCCAAGCAACCCGTCCTAAAGTCCAGTTTTCGGGAGTGATTGCCTGATGTAGCGATTCATCTGTAAGGTTATTAAGTAATTTTTGCGTAGCAGCGGCTTCAAATGCCCAAGACTGTAAAAAATGATCGATTGTTTGAAACATGAAATCCCTCCAAAAATAGCCTATGATGTATTATTTTCCTATGCTCCTAAAAGAAAAGCAAGATAAAGCACTGCATAAAGGGGAAGGGCAATAGAGAGCAGGATGTACATGCTCCATTCACCAATCGATAATTTTCGTTGCCACCTCGTTAATTTAAGCTGTCGACAATAGATCATACTAGCAAGTAAAAAAATTAATAAAGTAAAATCCTTTAAGTTATCTAAAAAGATGTTCAGAATATCAACTCCTTTAGGCATTTGCAATATATGTGTCAACAAGACGTTCAATGACCATAAGCTGAGCCAACATAAAAAGTGCGTCTCTATCTAACATAGAAACGCACTTCGATTTATTCGTCTCGAATGACAATAAAAACGCCACTAAAAATTAATAGGGAGCCTATCCAAAAGGAAAGCCCAATCGTCTCTCCCAATAAGAGCCAGCCTAAAAATGTGCCAACAATTGGTTGAAAGAAGAAAAATAAGCCGCCACTAGACGCATTCATTAGTTGAAGCCCTTTATTCCACAATAAAAAACCACCAGCTGTTGAGATAATGCCTAAGTAAAGCAAGCCGCCTGAAATGGTCGGTTGTAAAACACTTGCCAGATCTAAATTCTTTAACCTTGGAAGGACAAAAGGGGTCAATAACATCACGGCAATCATAGATGTATAGGTTGTGACAACAATTTGTGAGTAATGGCTTGGTACCTTTTTGACGAATACCGACATCAATGCCCACGTTAAGGCAGCAAACAGTAAATAGAGTCCACCTAATTGCTGTGTCACATCGATTTGACCATTGCCTACAACGATCCCGACACCAATCGTGGCAAGAGTGATAGAGAAGCATTTTTTCAGCGTAATGCTTTCTTTTAAAATCAAACGGGCGAAGACAACCATAAAAGCAGGGGTTGTAGCAGTAATAATTGCCCCCATCTGCGCGGTGGATAGCATTGTGCCCATTTCCTGTGTCACAATTGAAATCGTGTTCCCAATAAGGCCAACAAGAAAAATGATCAGCCAATCTTTTTTAGCTATTTTCCAGGATTGCCTCATCATGATCCCAATGATCCCGAGTGCAATCACCGCGATCAAATAGCGCATCCAAACAAGCTCTAATGGTGGCACAACCTCCACCACTACTTTAACAACTACATACATGGCACCCCAAATACTCGCAGCAAGCGATAAAAAGATGGCACCGATTATTAGATTTCTCATGTTTTTTTCCTCCGTTTTCATAGATACCTATGCCCTTAACGGAGAAAAAGCGCTTCTACCGTTAAGGAAGAAGAAGTGCTGGTACGTCCTGTTCAAATAATGGAGCAAACATCATAATAATCCCACCATCCTCAAGTCATTTTTTATTAGTATAATAGAATACACATCGTTTTCATAGGGAGATTTCATGAAAGCAAAAAGAGGGGGATGTAAATGGTAATACTTCAATACGAGATGGAAGAGAAGGATTTGCCAACCATAAAGGAGGTCTATCAATCTGTAGGGTGGATGAAACATGATGAACAGATTATCAAACAAGTTTTCGATGCAAGCACACATCAAGTTTTCGCCGTGGTTGATGGAAAAATAGTGGGCTTTGCTAGAGCTTTGTCAGATGGCGTATTTAATGCCGCCATTTACGATGTGGTTGTGCATCAAGCCTATCAAGGCACAGGGATTGCTCGTTTACTTCTAGAGGATATGATCGCACAGTTAAGGGAGGTATCCTGCATTCAGTTAATCGCCACAACAGGGAATGAACCGTTTTATGCAAAAATGGGCTTTAGAAAATTGAAAACGGGTATGGCCATCTATAAAAATCAGCAACTAGCTCAAGAATATCTGGATTAAAGGAAATGGTCGGAAACCCACAAATGGTTTCCGACCTTACAATTTTATTTCATTATAATTAGACTGGATGAAATAGCTGTTAGTGGACACCTGCTTATAGTGCCCTACATTCCACTCATTCAAGTTGATTAAATCCTTAAGGAATTTGGGGACAGGGCAATTCCAATCTACATTTGCTATTGTTAGTGGGAAATTATCCTCAGCGGGATTAGGTGTATGGATATTAACTGAATCCAAACCAGCATCCTCCTCTACAAACTCCATCCATATTTGATAAGGTTTTCCGAATGTCGAGAGCCTTTCTGATAAGCGGTTATATAGGGCTATATGTGCTTTGATGTGCTCTCTTCTTATCTTTAAACCATCATTGCCGTACCCGTAAAAATCAAGGTGAGTGTGCCACAAATTAAACCAACCTTCTTCGTCAAAGTCTACAATAGATAGCTCTGTGGTTGTTTGTCGCCATAAGTTACGGAAATAACGCCTTTTCCCACGAAATTTTTTCAAATTACTGTTCCTCCATTTAAAAAGCTGTTCCTTTCATTGCGTTGCCTTTTATTAAAATAAAGGCTTTGGCAATCCACTAAGATGCGCGATAACAGAGATTTGCCCAACATGGTAAGCTTCATGTGAGTAAACATGATGAAACAACCAGTTAAGTGTAGGGACGAAAGGTGGCGTCCAACCATCGGAAAACTTCGGCACCTCGACTATTTCATTGAGCTGCGATTCGTCTAATGTATGTAGAATGTCATCCGTATAATTTCTAATTTGAATATAGCTATCTAGTATTTCCTTTGGCGAACAATCATCGTGAAGGTTTAATATACAAGGATTTTTAAGTCCAATTTCATTCACCCAATAGTCTTCGCTACTTGATAAATGAGAAATAATCCATGCTACATTATTTGGATAAAACTCAGATGTCTTAAACCAAAACGTCTCATCAAGTGTGCTTAGGTAAGGTATTAACGTTTTCCTAAGATCATTACGATATGGAAATCGCACATCTATACATCCTTTCATTTATTAATAGGTTTATTGTATAGGAACAAGCACGGGATAGGAAATGAATCCTTTTTTCTTCGGTTGAAGGAGGTCTGGAATATTAAAAAAATCACCTAGAGGAAGGTGATTAAATCGGATTGACTTTAAGTTCTCTTAGAATTAAAAGAACGCCCATTCCATACACAATAGAAATGGCTAAAGGTACAAGTGTGAAGGCTTGATCGACAAAGAAGCCACCTAAAATCAGAGCAGAAAAGCAGACGCCTAGAGTCACAAATAAATAAGCCTTACTTTTATAAATCCATATGTATGGCAGAAAATGAGAGCCTGCAAGTAAACCAATTGTAAAGGGAAGATATTCAGGTATGTTCATATACACAATGATAAATACAGGTATGTAAAAAGCTTGAGGAGCGGCAACGATTCCTCCTAACGTCCCTAAAGGATTGCCAGTAGCGTTTAAATTAATCCCAAGAATTTTACTAATACCTAAACCGATAGGGAAAATGGCACCTAAGCCAAATATCCAACTTAAACGAACTGCTTCGATTGGCAAAACTAAGGGCATTAGAGTAAAAAGTAAAAAGACAACCGCACCAGAAAGTAAAATGGGAAATCCCTTTTTTACTTCAACGATCATTTCCTTTTGTAAATCTTCCAGTGTTTTATCCATCAACGCACCATCCTTCATGAAATAAATAGAATATAACCTATAATATACCAGTATATTTCTATTTTTACCACAGATGATTTTAAATGGAACTTTTTAGAAAAGTTTGCGATCCATTGCCTAAAAAATTCTTGAAGACCAAGATTATTATTAAAATTGTTGATTAGTGAAAGAAAGTCATTCCTTTTATCTTTCTTACGTTATAAGTACCTAGGGAGAATTTTGGGATTGGAAAATGAAATAGTCGTCACCTTCTATAGAATGGTTATTACCTCTAACAAAAACGCAATTTACTCAAACATCATGCATGTATAAAGGTTACTCGCTTTTTTTTTGTCTCAATGTTAGCATTGTAGAATATTGGAGGTATCATATGGGACGAGATAAAAAATTTTCTGAACAAGACCTTTGGCATCATACGCATCAGCTTTTGCTATCTGTTGGATATCAAGGGTTTACAATGAGCTTGCTTGCACAAAGTATTGGCGTATCAAGGGCCGCAATTTATAAACAATATCCAAATAAAGAAGAACTTATTATTCAATTTATGGTTTGGCAAATGGAAAAAAGCATCGAGAACCTTTCAAATGTTAATTTTTCGCAATCATTTGAACAACAGCTTGAGGACTTACTTGTTCGTATGTTTGATATGCGCGACCTACATCAAATTTTAGGATTCGCCTCACAAATTAATGACGTATCGCTAGTTGTGAAGCAAAAAAAGGAAGTATTAAATAACATGCATGGTGGACTTTACATACCACTTCAACAAGTAATTAAGCAGGGTAAGGAAGAGGGGATAATTGCAGAAGATCGTAACAACTTTATTTTGCTTAGCTTCATTTTTCAATTGATTGACATGCCAAACCATCTCAATATGCCTATAGAAAGCTTTTTAAAGGAGATCAAACTGCTTATTTTACATGGTATTTCAAAATAAGTAACAAGTATGTCACTTATTTTAGTTACACATGTGTAACTTTTGTGTATAATGAAAAAGAATTCATATTTAGCAGGATTCAATCTTTGCTCATATGAATTCTATTTCTAATATGGAGGCTACATCATGTTTTTAGCACTAAAAGAATTAAAATATGCGAAGTTCCGCTATGTAATGATGACCACAATTATCATTTTAATCGCATGGCTCGTGTTCATTTTATCGGGACTTGGCAACGGTTTAGCGACTTTGAGTGCCGCTACACTGAAAAATATCGACGCAGAATACGTTGTCTATGAAGAAACAGCAGGGGCTACATTCGCAAAATCGATCCTGTCAGAAAATCTGCAAGATGATTTAGAAAAACAAAAAAATGTAGATAAAGTCGCTGCGTTTGGCGCTTCTACAATAGCAGTCGGCAAAACAAAGTCAAAAGATGCAGATTCGAAGGAAGATGTCGCATTTTTAGGCGTTGAGCCAGACGCATTTTTTATGCCAGAGGTAATCGAGGGTGAAAAATTATCATACGACAACAAAAAAGGTGTTGTTATTAACGATACGTTAAAAGAAGCAGGCTACAAGATTGGTGATATTTTACTAGTAGCAAACTCTGACATGAAATTAGAAGTGGTAGGTTATGTAAAAGGAGAAACCTATAATCACTTACCTGCTATTTTCACAGTACTGGAAAACTGGCGTGATTATCAATATGCAGCTCCTGGCTCTGATAATGATACGGACAAGGCTGTACAAGCTTTCTTCCTAAAGGCTCCTAACTTAGAAGATCCATCTCCTATCGATAAAGCCGTAAAAGATGTTGAAACGGTTACAAAGAAAACAGCAATCAACGGTATGCCTGGTTATAAAGAAGAAAACGGCACTATTATGATGATGCTCGCTTTTTGTATCGTAATCTCTGCATTCATTATTGCTGTATTCTTCTACGTCATTACAATGCAAAAGACACAACAATTTGGTGTCATGAAAGCAATTGGCGCTAGCAATGGTTTCATCGGTAAAGCAATTGTTGCACAAGTAGCGATTCTATCAGTATTAGGTATCGTTATTGGTATCGTCTTCACATACTTAACGGCTAAAATTTTACCAGAGGGTATGCCATTTGACTTAGAACCGACCTTAATCATTACCTATGCGATTGTTTTATTAATTATTGCATTATTAAGTTCAATTGTTTCTGTACGTCAAATCGTTAAAATCGATCCATTAACAGCATTAGGGAGAGTGGAATAAATGGCGCTATTATCATTACAAAATGTTTCTAAAAGCTATAAAGAAGGCGCTAGCACTGTCCAAGCATTAAAGCAAGCAACACTTGAAGTAGAAGCTGGGGAACTAGTAGCCATTATCGGTCCATCAGGTTCTGGTAAAAGTACACTACTTTCAATTGCAGGCGCTCTATTACAGATGTCAGAGGGTACTGTAGAAATTAACGGCAGGAATATTGTTCATCTTTCAGCAAAACAATTAGCAAGTTTCCGTTTAAAAGAGCTTGGTTTCATTTTACAAACATCTAACTTAGTACCTTACTTAAATGTACTTGATCAATTACTACTGGTGAAAAAAATGGGTGGTAAAGTGACAAAAGATGATAAAGAGTTTGCAAAGCAACTACTTACAGAGCTTGGCTTAAGTGATAAATTTAAAAAAATGCCGAATGAATTATCAGGTGGTGAGCGTCAACGTGTTGCGATTGCACGCGCATTCATGAATAACTCAAAAGTGATTTTAGCCGATGAACCAACTGCTAGCCTTGACTCTAAACGGGCACTTGAAGTCGTAAAGCTTCTTGCCAAAGAAGCAAAAGAACGTAATAAAGCTGCCATAATGGTAACCCATGATGAACGAATGCTACAGTTCTGTGACCATGTATACCGTATGGAAGATGGCGTGCTCACGCAACAATCTTAATCAACACAAAATAAAGGCTGGTATTTAGCTTTCATCAAAAAGGACTCGTGCTTTTGTGTCAGTAAAAGTGCGAGTCCTTTTCGTTATAGAAAGGAATATTAAATGATTTTTATTGTTTAAACGATCAACCTAAGCTAGGAAAAACATTTGATGATTATGCACGTTTATCAAGCCTCTTCAAAAACTACTACGCAGGTCTTTGGGATGGAACACTACAATAATCTGTATGCTTTAAAGCCTGATTTTGATGCCATAACGGAGTATGCTAGGCTGCATAATAAAGGCGGATTTCATGCGTTTATGCCTGATACAAAGGAAGGAATAGCAGAGAGCCGAAACTTTTGCTCACTCTATTGCATTGATGAGGAAGCTGCCACAGGTATATCCAATGGGGCTTTTACCTGTTATTTTTTAAATATAAATGTTTTTAATCAAGAGTACATATTTAGAAAAGCTACCTTTATATTGAATATGCCATTTTCAATATAAAGGTAGGATAAAAAAATTAGGATAAAAAAATTAATATTTGACTTTAGTAATAATAGGGGTTTCAACTCTACTATTCAATTTTTGGAATAGCCAGATAGCAAGGAATAAAGCCATGCTTACAGTACCAAAACCGACCCAATTCAAATTTAGGACAGAGGTATGACTGATGACAAACCCGCCTAATGCAGACCCCAGTGCAAAACCGAATTGGATAAAGGAGGTATTTATGCTTAGGGCAATGTCTGGATTTCGAGGTACTAGTGTAACAAGAAGGAGCTGCTGGGCAGGAGAAATACTCCAAGTTGCTACCATAAAAATCATTAAAATCAAGATCAATACAAAGAGATTGATACCAGCTAGTGCGAATAAGAGGAGCGTTACTGCTTGTAACAGCAATCCAAAACAAATGGTAAAACGCGAACCCTTTGCATCAGCCAATTGCCCGCCCACTCTTGAGCCAAGAAAGCTACAGATGCCAGCTAAAAATAGAATGCCACTAATTTCAGTCATAGAAAGAGGGGATGTGGCTTGCAAGAAAGGCGTAATATAAGTAAATAGGGTAGCGTAGCCACCGACATAAAATAAAGTAATCGCCAGGGCAGTTAGAATTTTTGAATCTTTTAAAATCGAAAGCTGCGACCTGAGTGTAACAGCTTCTTCCTCCTTGATAACTGGAATTTTTTTATAGATGATAAGCAGTGGAAGAATGGTTAATAAACCGATCAACATAAATAAAACTCTCCATCCAAATATTTCGCTAAAAAATGTGCCAATTGGAACACCCAGCACGAGCGAACTACTTAGTCCCATCAAAATGATGCCGATAGCACGGCCTCTTCGTTCTTTTTCAACTAATCGAGTAGCTACTGCCATGGCTACCACTGTAGCAATTCCTCCGCTAACCCCTTGAATAATTCGTATCCCTAGTGCGTACTCAAAAGAAGAGGCGATAAACATGAATCCGTTACTAATAATGAACACACTAACGGTAGCCATAAGCAACTTTTTGCGATCCACATTGATCGTGAGCGCAATGAGAATTGGAGCGAAAATGGCTGCTGCTAGGGCAAATAAAGTCACTAATAACCCAGCTTCTGAAATCGTTACTCCAAAGTCGACGGCAATCATTTCAATAACGCCTGTAATAATGTACTCAACGGTTCCGATTAGAAAAACAATGAGTGATAAAACATAGATAATCAGCTTATTTTTCAACTCAATTCACGCTTCCTTCAGCTATTTATAATAGGTATTTGTATCTCCATTAATTGGACGTTTTGGGTTGTAGATAATGGTAAATAGATTTCTCTACCTGGTTCGTTTTCCTTGACTTGATAGTTATTTTCTACAATCCAGTTAGCTAAATCAACACAGGCTGTACAAGCAAAGTTAGAATCTGAACGAAAGGTCATTGTGGCCATCATTGGCTCAGGAGGAAGAGTCCGTAGTTGAAATGTGTCAGGGAATGATGAAAGCTCCTTGGTTAAAAAATAGCCGACTTCAAATTCAAACTCGTCTTCTTTCTCCTCTATTTCTTTCCATAAAACAACCTGAGGACTTTGAGCTAATTGGCGCATTTCCTTTGTGAGTAATTGATTAAATGTACGAAACAGATCTGGAATATCTTCTTCTCTCCCGCGTGCTTTCAAAGAAAGGAATTGCTGAGCATCCACTGCCTTGATGCGGATTTCTTGATCTGATTCCACCTGACCCTCTCGTTCTAAAAGTTGCATACGTTCTTCAATTCGTGCAAGCTTGGCCTGTTCCGTCTGGATAATATGTTGAATCTCACTTTTTTTCAGCTTAAACATCCCTTGTATATCTTTTAACGAAATATCTTCGTGGAGCAAACGTATAATTTGTGGCAAGGTAAACCCCAATTCCTTATAGAGAAAGATCCGATTGAGCTCTAGTAGCTGGTCTGCTGAATAGTATCGGTAGCAAGTATCATGGTCCACCTTTCTCGGCTTTAATATGCCAATCTGATCATAATAGCGCAATGTTTTTAAGGATACTTTGCTTAGCCTAGAAAATTCACTGATTTTAAACAAAATATCACCTCCAATCTAATAACTTAATGCAAGTATACAGTTTCCTGTGCAGGGGAAAGTCAAATGCTTTTTAAATAACCTTACTACAATCTAATGTAGTAAGGCTCTTGTGAATATTTCAATGAATGTTAAATATATAAATAACAATAATAATATAATTAAAAACAATTATTATTTATTGTTAATCAATAAATTTCGTGTTAAATTTATAATGTCATTAAATAAGTGAGGTGCTTTCAATGAATGTTAAACCAGGTTTAACATCTTTTTTAAAGGTAATAATTCTTCTGGCTGGGATGGCCATTCTTGCCCTATGTATATTTTTTGTACCTCCTATGGCTCATTTCGCATCGAGTTTGTATCCGAATTTTTACCCAATGAATTATCTCATTTTCATTGTGATGTATGGATCGGCTGTACCTTTTTACATTGCTCTCTATCAGGCTTTTAATCTTTTACGGTACATTGAAGCGAATACAGCTTTCTCGGAATTATCTGTAAAAGCATTAAAGTACATAAAGTGGTGTGCGATAATAATCAGTGGCTTGCACCTATTAGCTTCACCACTTTTTCATTTTATAACAAACAAAATGGATCCTCCTTTTGGAATAGTGGGACTCCTCATCATTTTTGTCTCACTAGTTATAGCCATTTTTGCGGCTGTCCTCCAGCGGCTTCTACAAGAAGTGACGAATATAAAATTAGAAAATGATTTAACGGTCTGAGATGGATGATATGGTGATATTAGCCAAACGAAAACTGCTCATAGAAGAGATGGAGAACATATCATTTAGAATTCGGAATCCTATGGAAGTTTAATAGTAACGCAAGTAAATTTCTAGATAGATATGTAGTTTAATCTTTTAAGGGGGCTGATCCACTTTTATTCTACTTTTGCTATACTTTATGAAATTGAATAGTATAGGAGGCTATAAAAGTGGATTGGAAGATAAAAAAATTTGATGAATTAACCGTAAAAGAACTATATGAGATACTGAAGGTTCGTGCGGAAGTTTTTGTTGTAGAGCAAGAATGTGTCTATCAGGATCTAGATTCAAAAGACGAAAATGCTTATCATTTATTTGGTGAAGACCAAGGAGAGGTAGTTGGGTATTTAAGAATTCTACCCAAAGGAATAGCATATCAAGAAGCAGCAATCGGAAGAGTGTTAACAAAGCAAACCTACAGAAAAAAGGGATTGTCTCTGGAAATGGTTAAAAGAGCAATTGATTATATTCTAGATGATATTGGAGAAGACGCAATCCGCATTTCTGCGCAGGCATATTTGCTAAAATTCTATGAGGGCTTCGGATTTGAAAAGACATCAGAAGTTTATTTAGAAGATGGAATAGAACATATAGAAATGCTATATAAAAGGCTGTAATTATCAGACACCTTGCGTTTAAAGAGGAGGATAACCCTCAAATAGCAGGATAGATTTCTAAAAGTAGAGGATAAAACTGAAAAAGTAGCGGATAGAACGCTTAAAGTGAGGGATAGCCCTCAAATAGCAGGATAGAATTCTAAAAGTGGAGGATAAAACTGAAAAAGTAGTGGATAGAACGCTCAAAGTGAAGGATAACCCTCGAATAGCAGGATAGAATTCTAAAAGTGGAGGATAAAACTGAAAAAGTAGCGGATAGAACGCTTAAAGTGGAGGATAAAACTAAAAAAATAGCGGATAGAACGCTCAAAGTGAAGGATAGCCCTCAAGTAGAAGGATAGAATCCTAAAAGTGGAGGATAAAACTGAAAAAGTAGCGGATAGAACGCTCAAAGTGAGGGATAACCCTCAAATAGCAGGATAGAATTCTAAAAGTGGAGGATAAAACTGAAAAAGTAGCTGATAGAACGCTCAAAGTGAGGGATAGCCCTCGAATAGCAGGATAGAATTCTAAAAGTGTCGGATAAAACTGAAAGAGTAGCGGATAGAACGCTTAAAGTGGAGGATAGCCCTCAAATAGGAGGATAGAATTCTAAAAGATGATAAAATAGCAGATTAACAAATTGTAAAAATTGAGCGCTATCCGAGCATAAGGATAAGCGCTTTATTTTTTTCTTGAACTTTTAAGCCCTTAAACTAGTATTTAACCTTCAACCCTAGTAATGAAGCAAAACCTATGGCTTGTTCAGTAGAGACTTCACACCCATTTAAACTTTCTGGAGTTACTTGAAGTCTTTTAAATTTACATGTACTGATGTCTATTCCTTTTAAGGAAGTTTGGGAGAAATCCACATCATTTAGATCACTTTCCTGAAACGCCACCTTATTAAGTAAACAATCATAAAAATTCGCACCTTGCAGGGAGGTGCTATCAAATAGCACTTGTTTAAAGCGCACTTCGGGGAAATTGCATAAGTTTGCAAGACAATTTTCAAATGAAACATTACCGAGGTTTGCTTCAGTTAAATTCAACCCTAATAGTTTACAGTTTTTGAAGGCCACTCTATGAATGATGCCTTCACTTAAGTTAGTGTTAGATAAATCACAGTTTTCAAAAATGACGTCCGTTAAATCAATTTTTTGAAAGGTACAATCGATGAATGTGACATTTTTAAAGATAACATTAGAGACGATTAATCGTTCAATATCCTCGTGAGCAATGACTGTATCCGTAATCTTGCAATTTGTTAAATAGGGTTCCTCCTCATAAAAAATATCCTGAAAATTTGCTTTGTCAAGATTCGGGGATATTTTTGGTGATATAAGTTGGAAATTGTATGACATATTAGCACACCCTTCAAATATAAATAAAAGCTTCTTCTATTTAGTATAAGTGCAAACCTAAAATAAGAACACCGTCTATACGGTGCTCTTATCTGGTTTATACAAAGGATTCATCATCTTACTAAAAACGGAGGCTAGTACCTGTTGAAACAGCATACCGAACACAACAGGCATGGCGACTTTACCTGGAAAGTACGTTGTGGCCACGATGACACCGACTGCAATATTTCTCATGCCACCAGTAAAAACAAAGGTTGCCATTTGTGGACCGTCTTTTAACAGATATCGACCAATGACGTAAGCAAATAGATAGCCTGATACTGCAAGGAAGAACACTAAAAGCACCACGAAGAAGAGATGCATGTTGATATCCTTTAAGTAGGGAGCAATGGCACTGCTATTAATCAGTATGACAGCAAATAAACATAGCTTTGAAAAAGGAGCAAGTTTCTTACCGATTTTTTGGGGGATGGCTCCTTTCGAAAGTTCATTCACTAAGATACCTAAAATCGTGGGTAAGACAATCATCCATAGTAAATTCAGAATCAGGGATGCCACATCCAAATCAATTTTTTCACCCGAAACGATATAGAGGATGAAGGGGAGGATGATGGGTGAAAGGAGCGTATCAATTAAAATAATTGATAAGCCTAACGGTAAGTTCCCTTTGCAAATATTGATCCAAATAACACTCGTTACGCCTGTTGGAAGTGCAACTGCTAAGACAAAACCAACAGTCAACAAATGGTCATCGAACAAAACAGTGGATAAGAAATAAGCCCATAAAGGCATCAAGAGATGAAGAAAAAGGATGGAGAATAAAATGAGAACTGGATGCTTCATGAAAATTTTTACATCTTTAAATCTCATATGTAAGCTTCCTGAGAATGTCATGAAGGCAAATAGCCAGGAGACGAGGAATAATAAATGATGTCCAATACTTTCTAAGAATACACCTACAATTAAACTTAATGGTGTCAGGATCGCAATGTATTTTTGGAGAAATACATTTAGTTTTTCTAACATACAAAGACCTTCTTTTTTTATCTGATTTTATCACTTTTATTATAATCGTAGGTAAATTTACCACAAAAAAAGCAGAAGATTTACTCCTGCTAAGAATTTACATGTTTTTTATTGGTTTCTTTAGTGAACGGCATCCATACAATGCCTACGATCAATAAAATATTACCTGTCCACCTAACCCATAAATAATAAGGCTGGTCTTTTAAAAAGTACAACGAAGCTAGGATAATAACCATCCCAATACCAATCATTAATTTTAAATAAATCGGAGTTTTTGCCATTCTCCTGCCTCCTTTCTATCTTTTCATGAACATGTATCTATATCACTCTTTTACCTATCCAATGCGCAGTAAAGACAATGGGGAAAAATAGTGTGCCAAAAGGCAGGCTTATCAAAACGATATGCCAAGTAAGG
Organism: Lysinibacillus sp. UBA5994; assembly: GCF_002429725.1. Taxonomy (NCBI): domain Bacteria; kingdom Bacillati; phylum Bacillota; class Bacilli; order Caryophanales; family Bacillaceae; genus Lysinibacillus; species Lysinibacillus sp. UBA5994. The sequence continues at coordinate 280,857 of NZ_DJAU01000012.1, forward strand.
ATGCCACTAGTAAACAAAGATTTAAATAAAATAATGCTATAGGGAATAATGATGATGGCTGATGTTATAGCTCCTGGTGTAACAGAACGAAATAAGAGCGATTGTCCAATATGGGTAAAAGCATGGATAAAGAAAACAAGTGTAACAGCTGTGAAAAAATAGATAGTAAAAGTGACTCCGTTTAGAAAATAGTAGTTAGCCAGAATGGTAGAGAGACTGACAAACAAGAAGATAAATAAGACAGCAACAGCAAATTGTGCGGTGCTCATTGAAAATTGTTTCACCACTTTATCGGCTATTTTTTGGGGTAATCTTTCATACAGCTTATGACGATTATGATGTAACCATTTCTCTACCATAATAATTTCTTCAAAATCATGAATAATAAATAAAATAGGAAACAACCAAATTAGTGTTTGAACATTCGACCATTCCATATGAATACCTCTCTCCTTATCACTATGCTGGTAGTGTTACTGAAAATACCATATTTATATAATATATGTTAATAATAACATATTAGAAAAAGTTGTAAGCTAAGATTCATTTATTATTGAATCTAATTATTAAGAAATCGGGGATGAAGCTGTGAGTGAAATCGATAAACGTAATAGACTAAACAAGGAACCATTTACGTATCAAACGACAAAAAAGGGGACTGTCGTTATTTATTATGAAGGCAAGCAAATTAAAATCGTCAAGGAGAAAGAGGCTGAGCGTCTACTAGCAAAAATTCAGCAGGTGGAGGGGCAGATAAAGGAAGTCCAGCTATTGTTAGCTAAAATTACGGGTAATTTTAAAAGAGGTAACGAGAAATTGGCTAACCATCAAAAAGGGAATGAAGGTTAAAAAAGATTTATTGAGATAATAATTATGCAAAGCTAATAGTAACTTATTGAATTGGTTTTTCCTTTTTAAGGCAGGCGTTAAGGGGGTTATTACGATTATTTACTGTATGGTTCTTTTTATAAAAATACAAGCACTTGCTTTGTCCAATGAGAAGGGAAGATAAATTAACGCACAATTAGCGGATTTGAATTTTTTGTTAATTATTAGCTCATTTTACCATTTTGTCGATAACCTGTGTTATTCTATATTAGAATAATAAATTAGGAGGCGGTAATATGTATTACAGCAATGGTAACTATGAAGCTTTCGCACGTCCTAAAAAACCTGAGGGAGTCGATAAAAAGTCTGCTTATCTGATTGGCTCGGGACTAGCCTCACTGTCAGCAGCATGTTTTTTAATTCGTGATGGCCAAATGAAAGGTGAGAACATTCATATTCTTGAAGAGTTAGATATTTCAGGAGGAAGTCTAGATGGCATACTTAATCCGACGAGAGGGTTTATTATTCGCGGTGGACGAGAAATGGAAGATCATTTTGAATGCTTATGGGATTTATTCCGTTCCATTCCTTCGTTAGAAGTAGAAAATGCTTCCGTTTTAGATGAATTTTACTGGCTTAATAAGGAAGATCCTAATTATTCAAAATGTCGATTAATGAAGGATAGAGGCCAAAGACTTGAGGATGATGGCAAGTTCACTTTATCAGACAAATCCTCAGAAGAAATGATTAAATTATTCTTTACGCCTGAGGAAAAATTAGAGGACAAAAAAATCACAGATGTTTTCTCAGATGAATTTTTTGAATCGAATTTTTGGCTCTATTGGTCCACAATGTTTGCGTTTGAAAAATGGCATTCTGCGATGGAGATGCGTCGTTATATTATGCGTTTCATTCATCATATTGGCGGATTACCAGATTTATCGGCCTTAAAATTTACAAAGTATAATCAGTATGAATCGCTCGTGTTGCCAATGATTAAATACTTAGAAAGTCATGATGTTGATTTCCAATATAATACGGTTGTAGAAAATGTTTTAGTTGATAAGGTAGGAGACAAAAAAGTAGCTCATACATTGGTGTTACGAAAAGATGGTGTGAAAAAGAATATTGAACTAACAGAAAATGAGTTAGTGTTTGTGACAAATGGTAGTATTACAGAAAGTACAACATACGGGGATAATAATACGCCAGCCCCTATCAATAAAGATTTAGGTGGCAGCTGGTCCCTGTGGAAAAATATCGCTGCCCAAGGTGAAGAGTTTGGTCGACCAGAAAAGTTCTGCGATAATCTGCCAGAGGAAAGCTGGTTTGTTTCAGCTACCCTTACAACATTAGATGATCGTGTGGCTCCATATATTGAAAAAATCAGTAAAAGGGACCCATACGCTGGTAAGGTCGTAACAGGAGGGATTGTCACAGCTACCGATTCTAATTGGATGCTAAGCTATACATTGAACCGACAACCTCACTTTAAAAATCAACCAAAGGACCAATTAGTTGTTTGGATTTATGGCTTACTATCAAACAAGCCAGGTGATTTTATTAAAAAAAGTATTACGGAATGTACAGGCATTGAGATTGCACAAGAGTGGTTATACCATATGGGTGTACCAGTGGATGAAATTCCAGACATTGCACAAAATTCTTGCAATACGATTCCATGCTATATGCCTTACATCACTTCTTATTTCATGCCAAGAGCAATGGGTGATCGTCCACTTGTTGTGCCAGAAGGATCAGCTAATTTAGCCTTTATTGGCAACTTCAGCGAAACAGCAAAAGATACAGTCTTTACTACTGAATATTCCGTAAGAACGGCGATGGAGGCAGTCTATCAACTATTAACGATTGACCGAGGTGTGCCAGAGGTGTTTGCGTCTGCCTTTGATGTTCGCACATTATTAGCATCAACGGCTCGTTTACTGGATGGTAAAAAACTAACAGATATTGATGCACCATTTATCTTAAAGCAAATCGGTAAATTGGGTATTCATAAAACAAAGGATACAATCATTTATGATTTACTGAAAGAAAGTAAACTAATATAGTGTTGAAAAAGAGACAAAGCAGTTTGAGGGGCTTTGTCTCTTTTTTTTATAGCCAGTCTTTTACATAGGCAAGTAAACCGATAAACGCACCTAACCCCATGCCAATAAAGACAGGCACTATGAGGTTGGCTTTCTTGTGTACAGTTTTCATTTCTTCCATTGAAATCCCTTCTTTCCCATCACATACTTAAAATTCTAAGCGCATCGTTTGGTTCGTATCCTTGAACCCGTGTTTTTCATATAAGGATTTAGCGCCTTTATTTTCAGTCAATACATTTAATTCCAGATAGTCCAAGTGACGATAGGCTGCCCATTTTTTCGCTTCATCTAATAAAGCAGACCCAATTCCTTTGTTTTGGTAATGCTTGCCAACAATCACATCCACAATAAAAGCATATTTGTGTTCAACCAAGCAAGTATAGGGTGGGGTCGTCGTTTCTTTAATAAGCAAAAAGCCTACTACTTCGTTCTCGAATGTTGCGATTAAAATATCTGAATCATCTTCAATGATCGTAAACCTGATAAAGTTGGCATCTTGTTTGGCAGGTTTGATATATTTAGGTTGAAGAATCGACATCTCTAAAAAAAGCTCTTGGTATAAACGCTCAATTTGTGGAATTTCATCGAGCGTTGCAGTTTTTATTTCCATACTATCCCTCCGTCAGTTTAGTATCATAGTAAGTAATATTTTACATTAATGGTTGATTAATAGAAAGGAGAAGGCACATGAGGTTATGGCATATAGATTTAATTGCGTATCTACCAAAAGGACAACTACTGTCGCAGTGGAGAGAGCTAAATAGCATATTTGCGAAAGAGGATCAGCATATACTGATTAATTATATATACGAATACCCAAAAGAAGATTTGTATTTGTATACAGAAAAAGTCATGGATGAAATGAAGAAGCGGGGTTATCAAATTCGAACCTACGAAAAAAAGAATAACTACTTTAAGGGTTTGGGCCCAGTAAAGGATAGGAGACCCTTTCAACAGCATCATAATCAGGAATATCTTGAAATATGTTTTTATAATTTAAAGGAGAAATTTATAAGAGGCCAGAAGGATTATGAAGAGGAATTGTATCAGCAATTATGCACATATATAAATAACGTGCTTTAACTAGGAGGGTTATACATGTTAAGAGCGATTATATTTGATGTAGATGGAACGATTTTGGATACGGAGCAAGCGATTTTACAGTCGTTGCAAAGAACCTTACGAGAAGAAACAAAACAGGACTATCCCTTTGAGGCATTACGATTTGCTTTAGGCATCCCAGGAAAAGATGCATTGCAGAGGCTTAACGTGGATGACGTAGAGGCTGTGCATCAGAAATGGTCTGCGACTGTGCTGGATTTTTCACATGAAGTGGCTGTTTTCGAAAGTCTAGAGGAAGTTATTCAGCACCTTGCAACAAAGCCACTACAATTAGGGATTGTCACTTCTAAAACAGCGCAAGAGGTAGTGGATGAATTTGAGCCGTTTGGGTTAAGTGAGTATTTCCAACATATTGTAAGTGCCAGTGATACGGAAAAGCATAAACCACACCCAGAGCCGCTGTTAAAATGTCTGGACGCATTACAGGTAGCACCAGAAGAGGCCATCTATATTGGTGATTCTATCTATGATTTACAATGCGCAAAGCAAGCAGGCACCAAATTTGCCCTTGCCCATTGGGGAGCCAAATCCACCATTGGCTTTGAGGAGGCAGATTACGTTTTTTATGAGCCAAAGGATATTTTAGCAATCGTTAAGTAGCATGAAAAACAGAAGATGGTGTCCTAGATTTCACACCATCTTTGCCTATGAGGAAGGTAAATAGTTAAAAAGGTTAAGACAGTCAAATTCCTTAAATCTACACTCACATGGGATAGGATATTGAACGTAAATAAATGGCTCACCTGATATGGATAAGTACAGTCGCTTCATATGAATGTGAAAACTTAATGAAGGAACATGGAGTTGCGTAGGCAGCTCTTTTTTTCTTTCTTGAGTAGTGGCATCAAAAAATTTATAAGAAAAGTAATTGACACCCTAACTACTCGGTGTTACTATGTAGTTGTAATAAGTAATACTTAATAGCTTCTCGAAAGCGAAAAAAATTTACCTAAGTACTAAGTTGTACAGAATAGTAAAGCGAATAGAGGTGGTTCTGCATATGGAAAATTTAACAGAGATGCTGAAGGGGTCCCTGGAAGGCTGCGTACTGGAAATCATTAGTCGTCATGAAACCTATGGATACGAAATTACCCGACGCCTGAACGAGTTAGGGTTCACTGAGGTCGTGGAAGGGACGGTCTACACCATCCTCGTGCGTTTAGAGAAAAAAAAACTGGTGAATATTCAAAAGAAACCATCAGATATGGGACCGCCCCGCAAGTTTTACTCACTTAATGAGGCTGGACGTGACGAACTAAAATTATTTTGGGAAAAGTGGGATTTTATCTCGTCAAAAATCAATGCTCTAAAGTCTTTTTAGTTTCATATGATAATGCGTCTGAACTTTAGCTTGATAATACAAAGGAGGAAAATAACGTGATCGAATTGTTCAAAAAAATGATGGGTGATAAAAAAGAGTACAAGATGATGATGGCACGGGTCGAACAACTACCAGAGGATTACCAATTTGTGTTTAAAAAAATTCAAAACTACATGTGGAATTTCACAGTGGGTAATGGGATGGATATGCTGCATATGCAATATGAATTGATCGAGTTGTTCGAGGCTGGGGCAGCTGAAGGCAGGAAAGTGCTGGAAATCACTGGCGAAGATGTAGCGTCTTTTGCTGATGAGCTAGTGGCAAACGCAAAAACCTATATCGCCAAGTATCGTGAAGATTTAAATCAAAGCATTTTGAATCGATTAGGAAAAAAATAAATGGGTCAGTAATACCGACTGAATAGCTACTTGTTCATTGTTGCCTTCGCTATTCAGTTTTAATTTCAAACGGTACTAAGTTATACAGATTATCAGTCAGACTAAGTAGTTAAGGAAGGGTAATCTAACTCTGCAAAGAGATTTTTAAAAAGGGAGGAAAAAGGATGAGCAAAGATACGATTTCTGTAAAAGGGTTAAAAAAATCTTTTAAAGAAAAGGAAGTTTTAAAGGGCGTGGATTTTGAGGTGCGGCGTGGCGAAATTTTCGCATTGTTAGGCTCAAATGGAGCAGGGAAAACGACGATAATCAATATTCTCTCCACATTGATGAAATCTGATGGTGGCAAAGTAGGGATTTGCGGTTTTGATGTCCAGCACCAACCAGATCATGTTCGTCAGAGCATCAGCCTAACAGGGCAGTTCGCCACTTTAGACGGTATGCTCACAGGGCGGGAAAACCTGATTATGATTGCTAAATTGCGAGGAGTTTCCAATCCCGCTCAAACCGCAGACAATCTACTCGCAAGATTCAGCCTGACAGATGCGGGCAATCGTCGGGCCGACAATTTCTCTGGCGGGATGCGGCGCCGACTTGACATTGCCATGAGCATGATTGGGTCGCCAGCGGTTATTTTTCTAGACGAACCAACGACAGGGCTTGATCCTGAAGCACGAATGGAAGTCTGGGAAACAGTCAAGGAGCTTGCGGATGGTGGCACGACCATCCTGCTAACGACCCAGTACCTGGAGGAAGCCGAACAACTGGCGGATCGTATTGCCATCCTACATGAAGGAAAAATTATAACGACAGGCACCCTTCTAGAACTTAAAGAGATGTTCCCACCTGCGAAAGTAGAGTACATTGAGAAGCAGCCAACACTTGAGGACATTTTCCTCGCCATCATTGGCAAAAAGGAGGATTTAAATGAAGAGTAAAACATGGGTATTGCTAGGGCGTTTAATGCGTAACATTATGCGCAGCCCAGATACAATAATTACGGTGGCTATTACGCCAATTATGATGATGCTACTATTTGTCTACGTATTTGGTGGCGCAATAGAGACTGGCACAGCCAACTACGTTAATTATTTATTACCAGGAATCTTATTGATGGCCATTGCATCAGGCTGCGCTTACACTTCCGCACGGCTGTTTACAGATAGAAAGAGTGGGCTGATGGCACGTTTTATCACCATGCCCATCAAGCGGTCGTCTGTATTGTGGGCTCACGTGTTGGCCTCGCTTATTTCCAACGCGCTTACTGTTGTAGTCGTTATCCTTGTTGCGTTCTTGATGGGTTTCCGTTCTAGTACGGATCTCTTGGATTGGTTTGCGGTAGCTGGCATACTAGGGCTGTTTACGCTAGCACTGACATGGTTGGCAGTCATTCCTGGATTAGCAGCAGGGTCTATGGAGGGGGCAACAGCCTATTCGTACCCGCTGATTTTTCTACCCTTTATCAGTTCGGCCTTTGTTCCCACGGAAACCATGCCTAAAATTATCCGTGCGTTTGCTGAGAACCAGCCCGTTACCTCAATCGTCAATGCAATTCGCGCCCTCTTATATGAAGGCTCTGTTAGTAATGATATCTGGCCCGCTCTTATGTGGTGCATCGGCATCATGGTCATCGCATATTTTTTCGCCATTAAACAATTTAAACGCCAGTTAGGCTAAATTCGTCATTATCAAATAAGCCATACGAAAAAGTCGATTTCTTATTGTATAGGAAATCGACTTGTTCTCGCTTCTATTCAATCTATATGGATAAAGACAATGCTAATTTCGAAAATGATTTCGTGCTAGAAGGGTTGCTGACTGATATTCAGAAGGCAAATCATCCTCAAAATAAATCGCTTCTACTGGACAAACTAATTCACAAGCTCCACAATCAATGCAAAGATCTGGATCAATTACATATTGGGTATCTGTCATAACAATGCAATTTACTGGACAGACATCCAAACAGACAGCTGCTTTTTCATCCCTGCATAATTCTGTAATTACAAATGCCATTATAAATCCTCCTATACAGACAACTGGTGTTTTAATTCTTCGGGTGAGTGTTTCCAATACGCTTCATTAAATTCAGATAAAAACTGAAAAAGTAGCTTTTTTGAATGACGATCCATATGCTGCAAGAGAAATTTCCCTTTCAGTGCCTTATCTAAAAAATTTACCTGCTCTGGCAAAGATTTATAGCCAAGCTTAATACGACGTTCTTCTTTTGATACCCGTACTTCACTTGCGGTACATCCCGCATAATAGGGGCCATTTTGATTAACCTGAATCGCTACCCAAACTATCCAATAACGATAATAATCGCTACTAGCATGAGCTAGATCAGGTGAAAAACGAACTTTTTTTTCAATTTTACTTCGTCCGTGTAAGGCTTCTAAATCTATAAACACGTGCTCTTTTTCACAATCTATAATAATTGACGTTACATTATTTAGATCAAGGGTACCTACTCCGTAACCTCCATCTCCGTCAGTTGAATCGTTACTTAAAATTGTAAAATGCATTTTCTCTTTCATAGAAGTCACCTCGACACATTTGTATTTCCTTATTAATAAATAGTTAATCGGTCTGAACATACAGTTTTTGCTCATAGCAAAACGCATAAAAAAAACATCACTGTACGCTACGTTGTACAAGATGTTCTACCTGTTGGTAATTTTTCAAGTACAAATCTAACAAACACATTACGTATAGTTTTATAAATTAAGATACTGAACGTTTTAGTAGTAATTTTTTTCTATACGTAATGGTTGTCTAGGATTTTTCCTCATACTTTTATCGTTAAAAAGTATAAATACAATATAACGTCTAACATCAATGATTGTCTTCAGACTAATGTCTGAAATGTTATGTATTGGAAATTTGACGATAATACAGTGATTGGACCTTTAATTAGCAGAAGGTTGTTGCTATAAATTTTGCCATTCCGTTTTAATTGGTAGAAACCAAGCAGCTGAAAAAGGACTAAGACTCCTGAAAACAGCTAATTTTTCTATAAAGGACAATAAAATTGCTTGTTGTTGTAACAACAATAGTGTACGATACATAGTATAAGTTATACAGTGTATGTCATATAGTAAGTGAAATTGAGGTGAGTGAATGAGTACGTTACTGAATTCATTAATGACAGAACTTAGGAGAGGAACACTGACATTAGCCGTTTTAAGTCAATTACGAACACCGCAGTATGGATATTCACTTGTTCAATTATTGGAAGATTCGGGCATTAACATTGATCAAAGTACCTTATATCCATTGCTTCGCCGTTTAGAAAAACAAGAGTTAGTGACAAGTAGCTGGGAAACCTCTGAGAGTAGACCCCGCAAGTATTATGTATTAAGTGAATTTGGATTAGACGTCTTTTTGCAATTGAAACGAGAATGGATTAATAATTCAAAAGAACTTTATGAGCTACTAAAAGGAGATGAGGATAAAGATGAATCTGACTGAAATTTATATTCAAGAAGTCACGCGGAGGCTGCCTGAAAAAAATCGTGAGGATATCGCACTTGAGTTACGATCAACCATTGAGGATATGTTACCTGATGATTACCATGAGCATGATGTAAAGGAAGTGCTGGAAAAGTTAGGGAATCCAGCGGCGTTAGCGAGCGGTTATCGTGATCAACCAATGCATTTAATCGGCCCTCGCTATTTTGATGTATACCTCTCGTTACTAAAAATGATTATTCCCATTGCCGCTGTCATTGCGGTAATCTCAATGATTGCTGAATATTTTATTAGTTTTGGTGGGGAAGAGGCGGTTATGAATGCTGTCCTCAATATGGTGGGTGAAGGAATATGGAGAATCATTGAAGTAGGCATACATGTCTTTTTCTGGCTAACGGTCGTATTCGTCATTTTGGAACGTACTGATAAAGGAAAAGAGCAGCATCCATTATCAGCAAGTCTTAAAAAATGGACTCCCGAAGATCTGAAAACCGTCATTTATATTCCTAAGAAAAAGGCAATTACCAAGCTTGAAGTATTTGGCTATTTAATGTGGACGGCCATTTGGGCAACTTTTTATTTTTATGCAAATCATCTTTTAGGTATATATGAAGATGGTGGAGAGGGTCTCGAATTCGTAATGCCAGCTTTAAATCAGGATGTTTTACTTCATTATTGGCCCATTGTGATCGTTGTCATTGCTCTTGAAATTGGGTTAGCTCTCTACAAACTACTGAAAGGGCAATGGACGAAAAAGGTGGCAATCTTTAATACAATTGTGGAGCTTTTCGCAACCGTTGTATTCATTGTGATAGTAAGTAATCCGAATTTAATGAACCAAGAAAGTATCGCGTACATGAGTAATTTATTTACCACATCTACTAAGCAATTTGAAATATGGCTAATTGGCGGCATAATTATTATATTTGTTGTATCTGCGGCAATCAGTATATTCGACGGCTTCCGCAAGGCTCGAATCCGTTAATTCATCGTTGTTTAGCATTAATTAGTACGCAACCATGGATACTTTACTTAAAGATGGCCTCCGTATAGAGCCATCTTTTTCTTTTGAAATCTATGTAGGATGAAGTGAAATTACATAAATAAACAGTGGGGAAGTAAAATGGATTTACTAATTGGAATAGCAATTGTACTAATTGTGTTTTTCTCTTCAAGCATAATAGAGAGAAAGTTAAAATCGATTGAAAGGCAAGACAATCGCATAATAGAAATACTAGAAGAAATAAGAGATAGAAAATAAATAGATCGTCTATGAAAAGCGAAGTTTAGTATAACAATGAAATACCCCATCAAAGTAAGACAAGCTTTGATGGGGTGCTTTTATGATTCACAGATAAAAAAATCGCATGACATTCAATAAAGGGACAAGCTTACAATTTTAATGGGAAGGTATTATTCAGGCGGATATTTATACGTTTTGAGATGTGTGTGATGAATCAATTTAACATCAGGTCCTGAAGAAATTTCATAGGTCATTCGATCCTTTCCAATAGGAATCCATTGTCCGCCATCCGTAGGTTCAATTTCAAATGTAATTTGCATTTGAAAGCCTCGGAAATGATTTCTTTTTGTATCAATTACTTCAATTTTCCAAGGCGTAATATGAGGGGAAACATCCTTTTTAATCTTTGAATAATAATTGGTCAAATCTTCTTCAATATAAGGAGTAAGCAAAAGCATGAGCATATCCTGCAATCTCAGCTCGCTAGAATCCTGTGTTGGTTCAGCTGTTGAAGCGGGTATTGTTTGAAATGAAGGAACTAGTACAAGGGGGAATATAAAGACGAGTAACATCTTTTTCATTTTCTTCTACACCTCTTTGTGATCTTTCCCTAATGCATTGTATTGTTACCTTTATGGAATGAAGTATGTATGATCGAAGTAAAGGTGTTCGAGTATAGGTTATACAAATAATTGAAGATATTTTCTGACATGACGATTGGCAAAAAATAAGCTGCGATACGGTTCATCACAATAAATGGTGTGGAACCAATCATTTTGATGGGGCCTTGCTATACTTTGACCAACATAGGTATTCGATAAAAAATTTAAAATAACCTCTAACATAAATCTACGTTCCATCATAACGAAATAATTATATGTATTGGATGGCGATGAAGTGTGCAATAGGCAAAAAATAGAAGGGGCACAGATGGAAGTGCCCCTTAGTAACAAATCGGGAGGTGCCATGTTAAACGAATTCGCTTAACACTACTTCTATTTATATGATAAGATTACTTTGTTTTATAGACCATCATCTTGAATATGCTGAAATTTACACATCGTAGCGAAGAATAGCTGTTATCCAGTCCTTTACTAATAGTTGCCATTGGAGCTGTGAACTGTCTAAGGGAAGAGAGAGACTTTGCAGCTCTTTAGGGAGCAAGTGTATTTTATGACGTATTATTTCATTGTCAGGTGATTCTGTATCAATAAATAAAAGATAGCGTCCGATTAAATCTTCCTTATACATTGATGGATAATCAAGGGTTTTTAATACACGTGTAGAAAATTCCACACCATTTATCCTTACTTCAAAATGTCCCCGCACATTAAATTCACAGTGAATATGTGTACCAGATAATCGACGTAGCGCTTGTAGGAAAGCAGCTAATGTTCTTTCACTAATGAAATAGGTTTTCCAATAGTATTGACTTTCTTCATGTTTACTTGAATTAGCATCATATGTATCATATCTTATTTCTAATGTTTCTTTGGCTTCGTCAGATTTTTTCCTAGTGAGGTAGTGCCGAGCAATTTTTTTAATGGTGTGATGATCTAAGTCACATCCATAGCTGAGAATAGTTACTTGTCTACGCTGTGCTTTGGCAAATAACCGCATTTCTAAATTTGCATCACTATTTAAATCCCAGCCATAGCGTGGGTTGTAATGAATACATGTACTTTTGTTCATTGCGACCTCCTTTTTGCCATGTCTACTAACATTATAAATAATTTTGTCTAATTTTCCCTATTTTTCTTTTAAAAATGAAACTTTTGGATTTTAAGTTTCGTATATACTGGAAAATACTTTTTTAGGAGGTAATTATGGCTAAATGGAGAGGCACAATCCTTCTTTGCACATTGCTATTAACAGCCTGTACAGCAGAAACCGTTCAACCTAAAGAACAAATACAGGAAGAGAAAAACGATGAAAATATTGTGGTCACAAAGGATGGCAAAATAACCTTTGAAATTAAGAATGAGATTGGTGTTCCACAAGAAAAAGTAGAGGCTATAAAGGATGAAATTGTGACAGTATACGACCACATAAAGAATTCTATACATACTTCCTACACGCCATCTGAGCATATCAACGTATGGTTTAAGGAAGACGGTCTATCCTGGGGGTTTGCATCGAAAATCGAACTAACTGGTGTTAATGAAGATATCTATCCACTAGTCCATGAAATGACCCATTCTTTACTTGGCTATGGCAACAATTTCGAATCAGATCATGGCTATTTTACACAAGAGGGTTTTGCGAGTTATATGGAGGATCAATATGGAAAAAATAAATTATACTTTGAAAAATACATGAAGCATTATTTGGATTCAGATAAGTTAATTCCTATTAGTAAGTTAATTGATCCAAATCAAGATGATGTCTATTTTCGCCCAGCACTTTCAAGTGAAGAACAGAATCGAGTCATGATGGAGATGAGCTATACGCATGCGGCATCATTTGTTACATATTTAATTGATACCTACGGACTCGAAAAGTTTGAACATATATATAACGAGAAAGAACTAGCGCAAAAATTAGAGGAAGTTTACGGAAAGAGTAGTAGTGAGTTAGAAAAAGAATGGTTAGCATTTATTCAACAACAACAAGGGTTTACTCATGAGGAAAAATTTAAATCAGGAAATTTTTATGAGATGAATACAATTCTTCTTCAAATAGACCCAAAATATTTTGCCAAGGAATAATATTTTTCTAAATATTTAAGTAAACCCAAGTGCTCTTTAATTGGAGCTCGTGGGTTTACTTGTGTATGAATTCGGATGAAACTGTCTATGTAATAAATGAACGCCCAGTAAAACGCACAGACCACCAATGATTCTTAATAATATATTTTTGAGAAATACAGTATCGTCAACCGTAATGACAATCAACATAGGGCCAACCATAATCAATGCGATGCCTAGCAATGCTTTAAATACTCGCAACATGTAAAATTCACCTCAAATTTACCATTTCAAATTTGATTATCGCACGATTATCTGAAAAGGAAAAGGGTCACTAGGCTGGTAAAGTGACCCTTGACCTTACAGACTCCTAAAGTCTGTAAAAGGGTTAGGTGCTAATTGGGATGATTAGTACAAGAAAGAAGCGCCAACAATAATTAAAAGAATGAATAGAACGACGATTAATACGAATGTTGAACCGTAATAGCCGCCACCGCCAGAGTCGCCGCCGTAATAGCAGCTGTTGTTCATGTTACCTACGTTTCCGTTGTATCCCACTGAAAATCCCTCCTTTCTACAACCTATAATATGTATGCTGGCAGAAAGGAGAAATGGTATTTACCCTATGGTTCTAAAAAATGATGAAAACATACTTGTAAATTATTTTTATAGAAGAAGGTTTTTCATTTACTTAATTTTTATTTTTTTACATAATTAGAGAGTGGTGTTTTAGGTTTGCAAGTAAAGTTAGAAAAGAAAGCGGGCGTTACATGTTAAGGGAAAAGCTAAAGCAAAAAATCATAAGTGATCTAACCCGATGTATGGCTTACTTAACAGAATTAGTGAAGTCAAATCGAATTTATGATGGGAAGTAGTGGCAATCATTATAGATAGTATAAAAAATGGACCTGATTAACCAACACACAGTGGGATGTTTTGTTAGATAAGGGTTTATTACCTGATCTTTATGTAGAATGTGATAGCTGTGAAGATACCATTCCTTGGTCCGAAATGTACCGTGCGATCTTCAGAGCGAGAGATCATTATTGTCCCTTTTGTAGATATTTAGCAAATAAAGAAAATACAAGGTTATTAGACGAGGATGGTAGAGACAATAATGAAATGGTTCATGATAACTGCCGAATGGCTATTGTTTTTATATGTGGTAATTTGTCTATTGAGCTTTAACATAATTCACCTTGGAAACCTTCTCTATGTGGATATGCCGCACGAAGAACCGATGATTGTGACAACATCTTTTGTTCAGACCTCAATGTTCATTATAGGAATAGGTGCTGTTTGTTTCTACTATATGAAATATTTAAGGGGTAGTAATGCTTATAAAAGGTCAAAGGCAGTGATCTGGGGAAGTCTATTTACCTGTCATGCATTGGCAAGCTGCTTTTATTTGTTCATGCGATATGGGCTGATATGGAATCAACATGAAGCAATGGAGCTTTTATTATCGACGATCATTAGTTTCGTCCTTACAATCCAGGCTGTGATGAAATATGTAGCAAGTAAATATTGAAAGAGTGAGATGCTAGGAAACTGGTATAGTAAAGCAACGTTTGACTTATTCAACAAACGGGCATTTAATTAAGTAAAACATAAACCAAAATTGGATAATTATGTTGAAATGAAGAAGAAATAAAATATACTAAAAAACGGAGCGGATAGTGAAAAAAGGACTTAGAATATCGATTTAATTAGACACAAAGATATGGGGGTCGTGTATGTTTATAGTTAGTCAAGTTATTTTATGGATTATTATATCAACTATTATTAATGCATATTTAATGACATTACCCATACCTGTTTTACAGAGAAGAGATTTTCCAGCTAACTATCTTATTCAACAAAACAATCGAATAGATTTTCAAAAGAATAACGAATGTGCAGCATTTTCAACAGCATATCTATTACGTCATTTTGGCATGGAAGATGATGGTGAAGGGTTATATACGCATTTTCCTAGTAAAACTAGGGTTGGTACTGTATATCCAAAGGGAATCCGAACGGTGTTAAGAAAAAAGGGTTTTAAAACAAAATATCATAAAGGAAATGTAAGTACATTAAAGTATGAAGTTAGTAAAGGAACTCCCGTGATTGTTTTTATTAAAACACAAAAGGATCGTAACTATCTGCATTTTGTCCCAGTAGTAGGCTATGACAAGGAATATATTTACCTTTCAGAATCAATAAAGAAACTGGTGAATTGTGATGATGTACACAATCGCTATAATCGAAAAGTTCCAATTAATGAATTTAAGAAACTATGGAATGTAAAGAGAATTCATATGCTTCTTTATAGCAATACTTACATAGCCGTAGACGCCACACAGTCTAGTTAATTGTTTTATCATTTAAAATGTTTACAATAACAAGAAACAGGAGTTGAACGTTATTTAACAATCGGGCGAGATTTTGCAATAAGAAAAAACACTCAAATTATCAAATAATATAAACTAACAACGCAATATTTTTTATGTGAACTAACTGGTGGAGACATTCAATATCAAGACTTAGATGAAGAAATTGCTTGGTAGGATAGCAATGAAATTTCAAAATTTATTCATGCATACCCGAAAGACTCAGAAGCTATTGAACAACTATTATCAAATTTATCTTAAAAAAATCTTCCACAATTGTGCGCATTTCTTTAAAAAGGAATGCGTCTTTTTTAATACGAAATAAACAAAAACTCCGCGTTATTTTTTAGTGTGTAAAGAATGGAAATCCATGATGTAGGAAATAATGTAGTTCTCGAATGCAAATTACAATTCAAAAGAAAGCAAATTATTGTGGAGGTAAAAATGACTGTTCTTGATTGTATCATTATAGGCGGAGGTCCTTCTGGGTTAAGTGCTGGCTTAACTTTAGGAAGAGCTAGGAGAAATATTGCATTAATGGATGATGGGACAAATAGGAATAGAGTGACACAGGCGTCACATGGATTTATTACGCGTGATGGAATAAAACCACAAGCATTTAAAGAAATAGCTTTAAAAGAGTTGGTGAATTACCCGTCCGTCTCCTATCTTAATGCGACAGTTACTGAAATTATAAAGGATATAGGTAATGAGCGATTTACTGTCAAAACATCTACGAGTCAGGAATTAGTTTCAGAAAAAATAATACTCGCCACCGGTGTTCAAGAAATATTTACTATACCAAGTATAAGAAAGTTTTATGGGAAAAGTCTATTTAGTTGTCCGTATTGTGATGGCTGGGAGCAAAAGGATAAGCCATTAGTGGTGATGGCAGAAAAAGAAGAGCATGTACTCCATTTGACTAAGTTGATTTATAATTGGTCACAGGATTTGGTTGTCTTAACGAATGGAGCTCACTTATCTAAAGAAGGTGAAATGGAGTTACAAAAACACAATATCAAAATAATATCAGAAAAGGTAAAAGACTTCATAGGTAATGATGGGTACTTGCAAAAAATAGAGTTTGAATCCGGAGCCACCATTATAAGGTCGGGTGGATTTGTGGCCCCCTCTTATTATCGCCCCAATCAGTTTGCTGAGAAGCTTGGCTGTGATATTGACGAAGATGGAAAAGTCATAACAGATGGTGTTGGTAGAACAACTCAAAAAAATGTATATATTGCAGGGGAAACCGAAAGATCTAAACCTTCCACTTTAATGATTTCAGCTGCCAAAGGTAATAAAGCTGCTGTTTCAGTAAATACTGATTTAACGATGGAACGCTTTTGATGACGCCAAAACACTTGGAATAGGATCTTAGCAATAACATATCAGCTAATGTATTCTCAAATATTGTGTTAGAGTTACTATAAGAAATGACGAAGAACGGATTTTGCTTGTAGAATCCGTTTTTGTTGTTCGTTTTACAAGGATAGGGTAACAACTAAAACCAATAAAAAAAGCTCGGGGGAAGAAAAACATGAAACAAGTGGGGACTCTATACTTTTTCTGTGGAAAAATGGGAGCGGGAAAATCAACAAAATCAAAACAATTGGCTAAAGAAAAAAATGCGGTACTTTTATCTGAGGATGAATGGCTTTCCTCTCTTTATCCCAATCAGATCACATCATTTGAGGACTATCTAAAATTATCAGCACAGCTCAAGCCGATGTTGAAAAAGCATGTCCAAAACATTTTAAGTGTTGGTACGCATGTAGTAATGGATTTTCCAGGTAACACTCAAAAACAGCGAAAGTGGTTTTTGGATATAGCTTCAGAGGTCAATGCAAACCATCAACTAATCTACCTTAATTTAAATAACCAGCAATGCTTGCGTCAAATTGCGCAAAGGCGTAACGAACAACCCGAAAGAGCAGCTTTTGACACGGAAGCGACGTTTATTGAAGTTACTAAATTTTTTGAAGCACCAGAAGCTTCCGAGGGTTTAAATATATGGGAGTTTAGTGGGAAAGAATAACACAGAGTTATAGCACCAGGAAAAATTAGCTTGACTAAACCGCCTATAGAATTGTCATATGTAATTTATGCGGTTTATGAAGAATTTTTAAAAATTATATTGACAAACTATTTTTTTTCTGTAAAATGAAAAACAATTCAAAAATATTTGTATAGAACAAAGGCTATGAAAAGAAGTAGTATCAATTATTTTTACGAACAGAAAGTTACCGGTCGATGAGAGGTACATGTAAAACGATTGAGAATTCATCTTGGAGCTGTGTACCGAAAGGATTTTTCTAAGTAGGCTACGCCGGTAAGCACCCGTAATCATGTGCGAGAGTATCGTCAAATGACCGTACTTCTTAAGGTAAGTAATGTGAATTGCTTATAAATTAAAGGTGGTAACACGAGTTGAATCGTCCTTTTGGTTAATCCAAAAGGGCGTTTTTTTTTATTCCTTTTTTGAGCAAGTATTTGAAAATTTAAACGTATGAGGAGTAAGCATTATGAAAGATAATCATCAAGATTCACAACTAAAGCGGGAATTAAGTACGCGTCACATGCAATTAATTGCACTAGGCGGGTCCATTGGGGTCGGTTTATTTTATGGCTCTAGTTCAACCATTCAAATGGCGGGACCATCTATTTTACTAGCTTATTTAATTGGCGGGTTAGTTATTTTCACCATTATGCGTGCATTAGGCGAAATGGCAGTAGCAGAACCTGTATCAGGCTCATTCAGTATGTACGCGAATAAATATTTAGGGCGCTTTGCTGGTTTTTTATCTGGTTGGACATATTGGTTCATGTGGATTGTCGTGGGCATGGCAGAACTAACAGTAGTCGGTGTATATATTAACTACTGGTTTCCAGATATTCCACAATGGGTAACTGCTCTTGTCGTCCTTGTTATGATGACGCTTGTAAATTTAGCAAATGTAAAAGCATACGGAGAATTCGAATTCTGGTTTGCGATGATTAAAGTTGTGGCAATTATCGGGATGATCGTTCTAGGATTAGCCATTATTTTCTTCGGTGTCGGCAACCACGGTGAAGCAATTGGCTTTGATAATTTATGGGCACATGGTGGCTTCATGCCAAACGGTTTCCATGGTATTTTAATGTCACTCGTATTAGTTATGTTCTCATTCGGTGGGGTTGAATTAGTGGGTATTTCTGCAGGAGAAGCAAAAAATCCTAGCAAGTCCATTCCATCAGCGATTAACAACATCGTTTGGCGTATTTTAATTTTCTACATTGGGGCGCTAGGCGTTATGATGGTTATTTATCCTTGGAACGAAGTTGGCTCAGAAGGTAGCCCATTCGTTCAAATTTTCGATTACGTCGGTATCCCTGCTGCGGCTCACATTATTAACTTTGTCGTCATTACAGCTGCAATGTCTGCCTTTAATAGTGGCTTATATGGTTCAGGACGTATGCTACACAACTTATCGGTACAAAAAAATGGTCCAGAATATTTTAAAACAGTAAGCAAAAACGGTAGTCCGAGTCGAGGGATATTATTTTCGTCAGCTGTGTTATTAATCGCGGTTGTCTTAAACTATGTAGTACCTGAAAAAGTGTTCATCTATATTTCTGCAGTTGCGACGGTTGCAGTTATTACAAGCTGGATGATTATTTTATTAGCACAGTTGAAATTTAGGAAGTCAAAAACGAAAGAGGAAGGAGCCAAACTGAAATTCAAAATTCCGCTTTATCCACTTTCTACCTATATTGCTATTGTATTTTTATTAATGGTGATTGTGTTAATGGCGTTTATTCCAGATATGCGTGTTGCCCTATATGTGGCACCAGTTTGGTTTTTCATCTTATATATTGGCTACAAAGTAATACATGTTAAAAAGTAGTTACATCTTTTTATACTGATACTTCTACTGCGCAAATTGTTAAAAAATCATTTTGGTATACTCGATTCATTACGTTTATCTAAGGTTTAATAATTCTTAGCCATTAGTAAAGAATGTGATGAGTGCCTTCCTTTATGAATAGGTTCATAATAAAATTGATCTGTATTTAGACAAAAAAGGAGATTCATGATGGAAGTAATATATTTGGCTGGTGGATGTTTATGGGGCGTACAAGCTTTTATAAAAACACTACCAGGAGTTACGTTTACAGAAGCAGGAAGAGCGAATGGAACAAGTCGTACGCTTGAGGGCGATTATGATGGATACGCTGAATGTGTAAAAACAGGGTTTGATCCAACAGTTGTAACCATTCGAGATTTAATGGGCTATTTATTCGAAATCATTGATCCTTACAGTTTGAATAGACAAGGACAGGATGTTGGCGAAAAATATAGAACAGGCGTATATAGTGAAAATCCTGAGCATTTAAAAGAGGCGAAGGCATTTCTTAGAGAGCGAAATGATTACGAGTTTATAATGGTTGAAGTGTTGCCCCTTACAAACTATGTCAGAAGTGCAGAGGAACATCAAGATAGATTAACCAGATGTCCAAATGATTATTGTCATATTCCCGCAGAAATTTTAAATAAATATAAATAACGGAATTTACGAGACCTTTCTATGTTATTAGTGCGTCATTTGGATTATCAGGTTATGTATTTGCTAAAATGCAGAAAATTAGAAGGAAATGATAAGTGCGTAAGAAGGGCTAGTGCGGTGTAGCTAAACCCGTTCTATGTAGGCTTGTTCCAAACGGAATTATTCAAGTAAAATGAGAGAGACAGCTATTTGTAAACATTATACCTAAAAATGATAGTTAGAATAAGGAAGATAGTGTATTGGTATATAGTATTGAACAATGTATTATCAAATCAATACATCACTATTATTTTTTAAAGATAAAGCCTGTATCTTCAATTACCAAGTAATTATGGATACAGGCTTTTTTTGTGGCCTTTTAATAAAGATTGATAATAATTAAGTTCGATTAGTTATAATAAATTTTTGATGAAAAAACTGTATGAAATAAGCAGGAACTAAAAATTATTTGGAGAAATTTAAAAGTATAGTTCAAATTAATGAAGAGGATTGTTATATAATGGAGGACGGTAATTATGAACATTTATAATACAGTTCCATATTTTTTATTAAACTACAAGCCTTCGGAGCGGTTCTTAAAAAACTACCATGAAAAGTTCTCCCAACACTTCAAGGAATATTTTCTGTATCATTGTAAAAATGCAGATGAGAAGATTAAAAACGCAATTCAAAAATATCCTTCCAAAATGAGTGAGATAAAGGAATCGAGTGGAAAAATCGAAAGTCTAATTCAACAAGTTGTGTTAACTTACAGACAAAAATATAATGTCGAGTTCACTAAAGATGTACATATTATTGTTGGAGCATATGGGTCAAATGCATTTACACATCGTCAAATTATTCCTGAAGTGACTTTTTGTTTAGAAAAGCTCTCTTCTAATGATAAGCATTTAAAAGTAATTATTGCTCATGAATTTGGTCATACGCTTCATAATATTTTATCAGATCAGGAGGGTATGGATTGGTCTAAAGTTCAGTGGTTTCATCCCTTTACAGCGCTATTTCAGGAAGGTTGTGCAACGTATTTTTCAGAACAAGTTGCTGATGCTGATAAATCGGTCTATTTTTTATACGATGATACTGGAGAAGAATGGTTAAGATTTGCAGAAGATAACAAAAAAGATATTATCACTAGTTTTTTGGGAGATATGAACAAACGTACACTACCTGAAATTATCCATGAATGGTTTTCAATTAATGGAGGTTCCAACTTTGGTTTCACACGTTTAGGGTATTTTATTGGATACAATGTGATTCAAATCTTAATTGAAAAGTATCAAGAGAAAGAGGCTGTTACACTTTGGAAAGAATCTACCTTCAATAAAGAAATAGAGAATGTGCTTTTAGAACTTACTTAAAATGATTTAATTAGAGTTAAGTTATTTGACATTCGGGCCCGATTGTCGAGTAACAGAGGATGAAAATGAACAAGCTTTTTATAAAAACAAACTTAAAACTGCTAAAGAAGAGTCCATTTTGAACAATCTCTTTCAAAATGGATTCTTCTTATTTATCTTAAAACAAGTATTTACGAGAGGTGTTGCTCGAACTTATTTCAACTTGCTTCTCTGAGTAGGAAATAATATATCTTTATCTCTCATCGCATTTGTAAACATGACATTACGATACACAACCAGATTCTCTTTAATCCTTCCACTAGCTTTAAGCCAAAGAAATAAAGAACTTACCCTATCTATGATGGCATTGACAGTAGAAACTTTAAGGTCATCTTTAACATATTCGTAATCTAACCTCTCCTCATTTCCATGAAATCTATATGGGTTCTTGAGCCACAATTTGAAGTTAGTAAGAACATCAGGTTTACCGTCTAAATCCAAAATATCCAACCCTTTTTTCTTCAAATACACAATGAAATACCATAAGTTGTAGCAGTATGTTCTTATCGTATTAGGAGAATACTTCTCGTTCAGCTCTTGCTTGTATCATATCAAGATATTCTTTTACCAATGATTTAAAATCCAAGGATGCTACTCCCTTGCAGTATAGATTTCCAATAAAAAACTTACCGTTCATTTTGTTCAAGAGGTTTATCTGGTCCAATGTTGAGGTTAGGCTGTTTTAACAGGTTTTTTGATGAGTAATTGAATTTGGCTAAAGTTAACTATTGAAAGTTGCTATATCGTAAATGTAGCAGCAACTTCATTAGAGCGTGAATTGCAGAAAAATTAAAGTTTCCATTTTCAATCCCTTTGATGAAATATGGTAAAATGGACAAAAGCATTGGGTTTGGAGGGATGATATTGGCAGAAAAAAGGTTAAAAGTTTGTGAAAAAGGACATCCATTTTACAAAAGCACAGATTGTCCAAGCTGCCCTACCTGTGATCAGGAAAATAAACCTAGCAGTGGCTTCCTTTCCAAATTGAGTTCACCTGCAAGAAATGCATTAGTACACGCAGGTATTGATACGTTGGAAAAACTATCTATGTATACGGAAAAGGATATCTTAAAATTGCATGGTGTTGGACCAGCCTCCTTACCAATTATGAGATCATCATTGAAAGAAGAAGGCTTGTCATTTAAATAAGTGAGGGGGAATACAACAATGTCAACGAAAGAATTATCACAAGAGCAAACCGAGGAACTAATCAATACTTTGCAAGTTCGCTTCGAGAAAAATACATCTCGTCATGAAGGGCTTGATTGGGCAAATGTCCAAGCTAGGCTAGAGGTTAATAGGGAGAAACTATGGTCGCTCCACGAAATGGAGGCAACAGGCGGTGAACCAGATGTAGTAGGCTATGATGCAAACACGGACGAGTTCATTTTTTATGATTGTTCTGCGGAAAGTCCTAAAGGTCGCAGAAGTTTATGTTATGACCGTGAAGCATGGGAATCTAGAAAAAATCACAAGCCTGAAAATACGGCTATGGATGTTGCCAAGGAAATGGGCATTGAGCTGTTAACAGAGGAGCAATATCGCCAACTACAGGAGCTTGGCAAGTTCGATTTAAAAACATCAAGCTGGGTACAAACACCTGACAACATTCGCAAACTAGGCGGTGCCATCTTCTGCGACCGTCGCTATGACATGGTCTTTATGTACCACAATGGGGCAGAATCCTACTACGCAGCAAGAGGCTTCCGTGGATCGTTAAGAGTTTAATTTTAAATTTTATCTTATTTTAGAGTTTAGTATCGTTTAATTAAATTTAAAACTATACTTCATAATTGATTTTTTAGGCGCTACTCAAATTGAGTAGCGTTTTTCAAGTTTATTCTATTATGGAACAGGCTATTTTATAACTTTAGTCATGTAAATATTTTATATTAATGTATATATTTATGTAGAAATATTTCTAAATATAGGTATAATTTAATTTATTAGGAAATATTTTCAGAAGTTACTTTAGGAGGTTGTTAGATGGTCTTTAAATTAGTATTAAACTATATCTTTAAAGCTGAAACCGAGGAAGAAAAATTAAAAGCTTCAGTAATTTATGGTTGGTCATTAATTATTATTGCACTATTATCTATTTTTCTAGTAGATATTGCTACAAAATTTGGTAATAATTCTATCGTTGAATTCTTTGCTGTAATATTTTTAATTGTAACGATACTATTTATGACTAGATATAATTCTGTAAAACCATTGCTCGGTGCTGCATCTGCAGGTATAAGTATTGTTGCATTTACTGCCGTATTAGAATCCATATTTTCGAGACGAAACGATGGATCCGCTACAATGGGTGCAATTTTTGGAGTAATATTAGTGTTAGGTTTAATAATTACTAAAAATTGTATAATGTCATTATACTATTTATCTCGTGAAACCTATAGATTCTATAATTATAAGGTAAAAAGTATAAGCTTAGAAAAAACTGTTTAATACATAGGGATACAAAGCCACATTTTCAGATGAATGTGGCTTTACATTAAGTAAGAGCTGGTTTTTTGATGAACTAAGCAGGAGGTGGAAAGTTATGTTAAATTGTTTAAAAATTATTTTTTCCATCACAGGCATATCTCTCGCAACTTACGGATTAATCACACGAGATTTCCAATTGAATTACCTCATGATATTGTTCTTAGGCTTTTTCATGTTCACTTTAGGTATTCAAGAATTTCAAAAACAGCGAACAGTTTATGGTTGGTTCCTAATGGGGGTATCTATATTTTCAATCTATGTGTCCGTTCAGAGCTTTGTCTTGATTTAAAGGAAGCAACCACTGTTAATTTTCGTAATACCATACATCAATCAAGTCCTTCCAGCCATTTTCATCAATCACTTTCAACTTATATAATAGCCCTATATTTGTATGGGATTCAGTTAAAATTTGCATGGCGTTTCTTTATTCTGTCGATATCATCAGCATGTTCAATAGTCCGTCTCTTTATCTCACGATTTGCCACTTGTCCCATCACAATTACTTTTTGAATTTCATCAGGAAATTCAAACGTTTTTTCCTCCGTTTTAACCGTTTCATTTACACTCTACAAGAATTAACAAAATGAATAATAAGAATATGACTTAATGCTAATCATTTGATGGGGCAGACCGCTCGTCGCTCATACTAAAGGTTTTTATGCTATAATTTACATAAATTACATAATGAGGTGGTAAGATGGAGAATGAAAAATTAGTGTGCAAGGCTTGTGGTCGAGATAAATTTACAACTGGACAGGTGGGAGGTACTACAAGCCAGGGCAATATAAGACCTATTGGCGCAATCATGGCGGTAGGGTCACCACTCCAAATGACTTTTTGTAAAAACTGCGGGGAAGTCGCTTCATTTAAAGTGGTAAAACCACAGAATTTTAAATAATCGTTGAAAGGGTCACTGATAAGAAAGTGATCCTTTTTATATAGTGGACGTTTAAAAGGGATAAGGATTTAAAAGCATACATGATGTTCGACTTTGGTTAATTGAATACCATGATATGAAACCTGTCTTACAAGACAAAACACCCTTTAATAGGTTTAAAGGGTGTTTAAAAACTAGATAGAGTTTCGATAAGCTCTCAAAGTTGAATGTAAGTTTGAATTCGAACTTGTGATTGATTTTTTATAGTTATACATACCTAATGGGCTTAAATGATTAGAACTAGATCCTAATAACCCTTGCTTTACAGCGCTTTTTAACGTATCAATTTGATTGCTAGATAGTTTAGAAGTTTTACTTTCTTCAAGAATTTTATTTACATTATTTATTTTTTCTTGATCCTCTTTTGATGTAGCTTTAACTTCCTTGTTCATTTGTCGCGTCAACCCATAATACTTAGACGAGGATCTACGTGACATTAAATATTGCATATTAGAAAATTTTGTCGTCATCATGATAAATTGTCACCTTCCCATTCACATTTTTAGTTCCATAGTTGTTATCGTACTGAACTTGAAAAGATTTAGTATATTTACTTTTTTTAGTAATTGATTTTCAGGCTTTATTAACTAGGTTGTGGGGAAGAACAGTGATTGTTAGATTTAGAGTAAAGGTAATAATCAGATCAGATGATGGCACCTTTAAGCCTTGAGAAAATAAGTGGCGTGATTTGTTTTTTATTTATAAATTACGCCAAAATATACATAATAAACGCCAAAAAAATGGCGTTGATTGAGTATTGATTTAGAAAAGTTAAGAATGTTAGGATAAAATTACCTCGAGGGATATTTACTATAGTAATTCAATAACTATTACTAAATAGATTACAATAGGAGTTTATTTCATGAGAAAATATAAATTAATGACTATTTTAATGATCACAATGACGTTACTTTTTTCAGGGGTCTCTAGTTCGTATGCAATTAGTACTGTTGAAAGTATGAATCAAGAACAAAAATTAGAAAATGATTTAGCAGAAGCACTTGAATTGATTTTTGACAAAGCAGTTTTAAAAAATAATAAAGAAGTTATTGTAGGTTATGATAGAGAAATAATAGAGACAGAATTAAAAGGTAATTCTATGAAAGAGGCGATCATTGAGGGATTAGAAGTAGAAAACCTACTAATTTCTTCTGAAGACGTTAATATAATATCTGAACCACAAATTACACTATTTGCAGTAGCTTGTGAATGGCATGGTAAAAGAGAAACAATGGAATTTAGAGCAGCAGAAAATGAATGTATTAAAGAAGGTTTATCGAGTTATTTTGGTATTGCTACATCATTAACGATTATTGTTGATGCAATTAGAGCATCTAATTTCAAACAAGCTGCAAAATTAATTTTAAAAGAGTTTCCTAAAAAAGTTGCAGGTGCAACACTTCCAGGTTTAGTAATAAATCTTAGTGTTATCTCAGTAAGCTGTTCTACTAAGATGAACAAACTATTCCCAGGAAGTTCTAATTGTGAATAAGGAAAAATAAAATATGAAATTAATCAGGAACTTTCTAATTTATTTTATAGTCGGTGCGATAATTATAAACATTTCTAAGTTTATTTATAATAAAGAGGACTACTATTTTGATAGTAAAGAGACGATAATGTACGGTATTATCACTATGGTTGTATTTCTAATAATGGATTATGTAAGGAATATAAGAAAGTCCAAAAGTAAATAATTTTGTGATAAACCCAGGTATTCAATAATTTTGAGCCTGGGCTTTTTCCTTTTGTATTATTGGTATATTTAGTAATTAAATATTATATGAATACATACTAGAAGCGATGAAACATAATGAAAGCTTTGATTGTTCAAATTGTGCAATCATAAAAAAGTCACACCCCCCGAAAATCCACGAAATCAGGCAAAAAGCATGTCTTTGTACATTCACACAAAACCTTGCTATAATAAGGTTTGCGAATACATAGGAAAGAGGGTAAAAGCATGAACGCTTATGATGAATATATGAAGCAGGTTGTGAAGCCGATGCGTGAGGAGCTTGTGGAGGCTGGTTTTACGGAGCTGACGACTGCGGATGCGGTGAATGAATTTATGGCGGTGACGAAGGGAACATCGTTAGTGGTGATTAACTCGGTTTGTGGTTGTGCGGCAGGGCTTGCTCGTCCAGCGGCGCGTGAGGCAATAGCAGCGGTGAAGCCAGATCATCTTGTGACGGTGTTTGCGGGGCAGGATCCGGAAGCGACTGCAGCGATGCGTGGTTATTTTGAGGATGTGCCACCTAGCTCACCATCAATGGCGATTTTAAAGGATGGGGAGTTGGCTTACTTTATCCCACGTGAACAAATTGAGGGATTCCCTGTGGAGCAGATTGTCTCTCATTTAACTGGCGTGTTAGAGCAAACATGCGAGAACTAAAAACGATTGTGACGACAGCGGGCAGACCAGACGATGTATCGATGGCGCTCGCTGCTTTTGCGTGTCAAGAATTAGGTGCTGCGTTTGAGCCACGGAACAAGCGCTCTGTTCGCAAAATTTCGCAGGAGTTGCAGGCACATGTGATGGTCGCTGGGAAGAATCGCTTTGAGTATTATGCCTATGGGGCGCAGGAGCCGTTTTTCTTTCACCCCAATTCTGCGGCGTTTCGATTAAAGCGTGTGGCCCGTGGTGAGGCAGAGCCTTTTTTGGGAGCGGCACAGCTTCAACTGGGGGATTCGGTGTTGGATTGTACGTT
Organism: Lysinibacillus sp. UBA5994; assembly: GCF_002429725.1. Classification (NCBI taxonomy): domain Bacteria; kingdom Bacillati; phylum Bacillota; class Bacilli; order Caryophanales; family Bacillaceae; genus Lysinibacillus; species Lysinibacillus sp. UBA5994. The sequence continues at coordinate 308,486 of NZ_DJAU01000012.1, forward strand.
AGGTTTAGCGGCAGATGCCATGTTAGCGGCTTATACAGTGGGTGAAGCAGGTCGTGTTGTGGGACTGGAAGCAAATCCAAATGTAGCGTTTATTGTTAGACAGGGGATGCAAGCCTATGATACATCCGAGCTACCGTTAACTGCCTGTATGCGACGCATCGAGGTAATACAGTCTGAGGCTGTTCGCTATTTAAAAACCCTACCAGACAACGCATTTGATGTGGTTTATATGGACCCAATGTTTGAGAAGGTTATAGAAGAGGCCAATAATTTTCAGGCATTACGGCTAGCAGGGGAGCATGTCACATTAACCGATGAATGGGTTTATGAAGCCAAGCGTGTAGCGAAAAAGCGTGTGGTGTTAAAGGCACATTTTCGCTCAGAGTGGTTTGCGACCTATGACTTTCAGCAGCATGAACGGATAACTGCAAAATTTCATTATGGTGTGTTAGAGGTATAGAGGCTTGTTCTTGAGACAAGCCTTTTTTTAGTATATGGTAATAAAAGAGGAGGGTGGAATAATATGGTGAACAATGATAAACGAACTCCCTTTGAGCTAGACTTGCTGGCGAATGCACAGTCGTTGATCTGCACGAAACCTCCTATTCCATGGGCGTATGAAACGAGCATTGCTGCCAATGGTGTTTTGGCTTGCGGTTGGGATCATGAGGAAAACATCGTGTTAATTAGTGGCTCTGGCTATAGTGTCACTGAGCCTATAACAGGTCGTCGTCTTCATCGAGAACGAGATATGGATGAAACCTACGACAGAATGAGTGATGACCGTTTAACGTTTCAATTGCCTCAGGGGACAATATCTATTTTCGGCTTTGAAGCTGGAGATGGGATTCATATGACAGCAGATGGCTGGCAGGTTGAAGTTATTTATCCTTGGTGGCCACGTGCAACAGTAGTACTCGATTATCTTTATAGAACTAATTATACTTATTTAAAAAATGCGACAGCTATTGATTTACAGCGATTGGATGGCATGATTAAATGTGGATTTTCGCCATCTGGCAAGCATTTAATAATAATGGGCTCAGGCGGTGCATTGATTTATTCGAGAAAGGGGTGAGGTCATGGATGATGAACAGAATGGCTATGTTTCCATATGGGCTGGTAATTTTACAAGCGAAGAACAGTTACATACATATCTTGCCACTGTCTATCAGGGAGAAGATGAAACGGACGAAGCCTTTTCACAAAAGTTAGCAAAGCTTTTTTTACCAGAAAATCAGCACCGTACTTGTGAGGAAGAGTTTAAAGCACTTTATGATGAGTTCTACAATCAATTTGAATACGATTTCGGCTTAACCTTCGACGAGGATTTTTGTGAAGCGCTATGTTACGAAGCAGCTTCAAACCAACTTAAGCAACTACTTTGTGATGAATTTTCCTATTCGCAGCAATTTAAACATCAAGTGCTAGCCAAAATGAGGAATGAACTACAGAAAGCTTATAATGCAATAATTTTACTATATGACATGAAATATGAGGGTCACATTCAATCTGTAAGCCATGAAGCGTTTCATATCGATTTTGTATGCTCTATTAAATTGCAGGAAATGTGATGAAAGGAGGTTTTGATGATGTTACCAGCAAAAATTCCTCGTTAAGCCCGTGGTCCACCTTGGTTCAATAACAACGATCTTACTTATAAAAGGAGCGATGTAAATGATTGGACCAAGAAAAAAGACAAGTGATGAACGCATGCAGATTGCCCATTCGATTGCGCAACAAGTTATCGCAAAATATGGAGGAAATGTTCGAGCAATTGGTATTTATGGCTCGTTGGCAAGAAAAACGGATGGTCCGTTTTCCGACATTGAGCTTAAGTGTATCTGTCATCAATTAGAGCACAGCTATAGCTATGAATGGACAGCAGGAGATTGGAAGGCAGAGGTTAATTTCGATCAAGCAGAAGTGATTATCGAAGAGGCAATAACGGTTGAGGAAGATTGGCCATTAACAAATGGGAAGTTTTTCGATTTACAGCCACTTTATGATCCTTCTGGCTTTTTTCTAGAACTCAAAGACAAAGCGGCCACTGTGGAGAATGCCCGATTTAAGGAAGCAATTTGCAAAACCATTGTAGAAGAAATGTATGAATACATGGGGAAATTAAGGAACATAGCTGTTCAGGGTCCCACCACATTTTTGCCGATACTGGCGATGAAAATAGCGATGACTGGTGCCATGATAGTAGGATTACACCATAGGCAGTGCTATACAACATCTGCACAAGTATTACCTGAGGCTTTAGCGATGGATGATCAGCCACACGGGTTAAAAGCATTAGCAGAAATGGTCATGACGGGCAATCTAACGAATCCTCAGCAAATCATAGCTGCCTGTGAAAACTTTTGGCAAACACTTCTCCAATGGACAACTGAAAAGGGTTATCAGATTAAATGCTCTAAGGAGATTCCTTGGTAATTTTTTATAGACCTTTACTTTTGTAGTATAAGGTGCTATAATAGAACACGTGCTATTTTAGGTAGCATATTTCCGTAATCTGGCATTCTGCTTTTTGTTTTTGTAGATACTTATTCACACTGGCGCATGCTTTGGGGCTGCAAGGACGCAAAAGATGGTAGGGTTTGCGTTGCTTAAGTTAGAAGGCACACAGTGGAATTTTACCGCGGTGATGAAACGAATCTGGTTTCAAGATAATATTCCCCAGACGATTGGGTTGAGACTTTTACAATTTACGAGAATGTTACCTATAAATACTAAAGGGGTAGTTTCGCAACAGCGAGGCTGCCCCTTGTCTAATTTTAAGGCCTGTCATGTCCAACCATGACAGGCCTTTTTGGTATACATTACCGTTTACTCTCTTCCATAAATAAGTGATAATAAAAGCATGAATTTTAGTAAAAATCTAAATTCTGCATTAAAAATCAGAAAAATCAAAAAGGTGAGGGATGTCAATGGGAAATATCGACACACTATCGACGAATGTCGTGACACAATTAGAAGAAATGGCTATACGGCAAGACAATATGGATCAGCTAGTATCACGCTATTGCCAAGAAAGACTGCTTTATCGTCTATCCATATCCTCCTATGAAGATCAATTTTATCTAGATGGGGATCTATTATTATTTGCTTTAACAAATGGATTGGTGAAGCCTTCCAAAGAAGTCACGCTGACAGCGCAAGCAAGCGTTCATCAACACGATATTGTGAAACAGGCCTTTAAAGAAATTTGCTCACTAGCAATACCAGCGGATGGCATTGAATGGGATGCACAGCGGATCGAATCGTCTGTATCGAATGACAATATTCAACTAAGCATACCAGCTACATTGGGCAAAATGACTGTATACATAGAAGTTAGGATTACCTTTAAAGAAAACATGCGAATAACACCAAAGACCATTAATTTTCCGAGCTTGCTAGACAAAAAGGCTGCGGTGGTTTATACATATCCAACAGAATTCGTGCTGGCACAAAAATTTATCGAAATTTACCAGTATCCCGCATTAGAAAAGACTGAAAAAACAATAAATGAAGTACAACAATTGCTACAAACGCAAACTATTGAAGGACGAAGATTGCAGGCGTATATTGTGGACTTATTTGATCGATATCATTTTACAATCGAGTTAACTTCTACACTCGAGATGACAGGGATTCTGAAACAATTCTTTATCCCTGTTTATGAAGCGATTTTGGCTGAGGACGAATTTTTCAAGCAATGGAACAATCGAGCTTGGCAATGAAGAGAGGGACCCGCAAATCATCTACGGTTTGCGGGTTTTTGCATGGCTATTATTCAGGGGGATACATTTGTATGTCTCATGAATGGTTTCTTCTTTTTATTAAAATGTAGCTAAAGTGTATCTGTTGCACGAATAGATAAAGTTGAATCGTATTATGTCATGAAGGAGGTTAGGTGAAAAATATGATAAAGTTTGCTGGCTTAAGTGTGCAAGAAATTGTTCAAACATATAGTGACACCCTCATACGAATTGCTGTGCAACAGACCAAAAATATGGCTGAGGCGGAGGACATTGTGCAGGAGGTTTATATGACACTGATGAGGCAGAACAAGCCCTTTGCTCATGAAGCACATTTAAAGGCTTGGCTTATAAAGGTGACATTTAATAAGTGCAAGGATTATTTTAAGTCCTCACGTGTGAAGAAGACTGTACCCATTACAGACGAAATGGCCTTTATTGCAAAAGAGGAGCAGATGGTTCTTACTGAAATTTTTGAGCTTCCTTCAGAAGAGAGAGTCATTGTTTATTTACATTATTACGAGGGCTATACAACGGCAGAAATTGCTGAGTTATTAGAGATCAACGTAAATACAGTAGGCTCAAAGCTCAGAAGGGCACGAATGAAGCTGAAAACGATTCTAGAAGAGGGGAGCAAAGTATGATGAATGCTTATAAGAATGTGATGAAGCAGATTCATGCTTCTGAGGAATTTAAGCGTAAGATGCAGGAAGAGATGATGAAATATGAAAAGAGGTCCTTTATGAAAAAAGTAAGAATTAGTGTTGGAAGCTTAGTAGCCTGTGCAGTGATTGCTGTCCTTGCTATGGTAAATATAAATCATGATACACCAATTGATTTGACGGAGAGAATTGTTGCGGACCATTCAGCTCCTGCGGCAAGTGCGCTAGTAAATATCGAAGGGACCATTACAGAAGTCGGAGAAGATGGGCTGAGCTTTACATTGGATAACGGTATGGAAGTAGTCGTGACAGATAAAACCAAAATAGGAATAGATGGACCGACAGCACCACCTAAGGAGGAACAGCTATTTGAGCCTACTTTTAGAGTAGGTAATTTAATTGGTGGCTATACAGAAGATACCTCCTCGAACCCAGTTCAGGCTGCTGCCATTTATACAAATTGGAATTTTGAACATCCAATACGATAAAGATTTAGATGCGCAAAAAAGAATTTCCGAGGGGAGATTCTTTTTTTATAGCTTCTGGTTAACTATTTATTCCTTTTTATCCTAAAAACGAGATTGAATAATACTATTTATAAAGAAATGATTATTTTTATACAAAAAAGTATTGTCTAAAGAGAATATTGTCACTATAATTTACGTAATAGTCTCACATTTCCGAATTGCGAAAAATAATACGCATTATGGAAAAAATATCATACTAGGGGGATGGGCTATGAAAAGAAATTTAATGGTGTTGCTTACAATTATGGCAGCTTTCACGCTAGTTTTAGCGGGTTGCGGCTCGAAAGACAATACATCATCAGGTGATGGAGATAGTAAAAAAGTTTATAAGGTAGGTACTGAGGCTACATTTGCACCTATCGTATCTCTTGATGATAAAGGGAATATTGTAGGGATTGATGTGGATGTGTTACAAGCAATCGCGGATGAAATGGATTTTGAAGTGAAGTGGGAAAGTATTGGTTGGGAGCCTGTATTCCAAACAATTAAAAATGGTGAAACAGATATTGGTGGTGCAGGGATTACAATTACGGACGAGCGTAAGGAAACATTTGATTTTACTGAGCCGTACTACGAATCTCAATTATTAATCGTGGTGAAAGAAGATTCAAAGATCCAATCATTGGATGAATTAAAAGATAAAAAGATTTCTGTACAAATTAATGCTACTGGTCATATGGCTGCCAAGAAGCTACAGGGTGAATCTAGTCCCAACATTTTTGCTTTCGAAAATCAACCAATTGCTATTCAAGAGATGCTAAATGGCAACGTAGAAGCGGCGATTGGAGATAATTCAGTTGTTTATGAATATATCAAGGCACATCCAAATGACAAAATCAAAGTAATTAAAGATGATTCCTTCGAAAAAGAATACTATGGTTTCATGGTTCAAAAGGGGAACAAAGAGCTTTTAGATAAGTTAAATGAAGGCCTTAAAAAGATTAAAGAAAACGGTAAGTTAAAAGAAATTACAGGTTCAGACTTTTAGTAATAAATAAACCGTAGAAGCTCACCTCAAGGGGAGTTCTACGGTTTATTTTTTAGGTGCTAGTCTTGCGCTTCAGCAACTGTTTTGACCCGTTCTAAAAATTGTACGACTACTTTGTCCGATGCAAACAATAAAAATAATTTGACGAACCATTTTAACGCATTATTTGTTACGGAATAAGTAAAGGAAGTCTCTGTTTCATTTATTTTATTTAATTCATAGTAAGCCGTAATTTCAAACAAATTAGCGAGTACAAAGCCTACTTTCAATATTTTTTTATCAGGTGTATTCGAATATTCCAATGTTTCTACATCATACGTTTCGATACGTTTTCCTTCTTTATATTTTTGGCGATAAATACTGCCAACCCCTTCTTCTGTTACTTTTACAGGCTTGTTTTCAATTACCTGTGGCATAATCTTCTGCATGTCAGCTAAAGAGCCATCAAGTAATTTCCAAACGTTTTCGATGGGGGCATTTATGTTTATAGTCTTTGTCCATGTTTTCATCCAAACACCTCTACTTTCAAAATTACTTATCTATGCTGTAAATTAAACTAATTAATAAATGTAAGTATACTAAATTTTAACGGTAGCCACATGATTATTAACATTTGAGGAGATAAGGGAGAGAAAAACAAAAAAAGATTGAAGCCAATGTAGCTCCAATCCTTCTTATTTACATATTCATCCTATTAATGGAATAGCTATGTGTTAGTTTTCATCTTTTATTTTCCAATCGTTATAAACGATATCTTGAAGTACATTTTTCAGTTGTACAAATTGCTGCTCTGAGATATTAGATTGCTTCATCACTTGGCGGGACACTTCAGGTAGTTTCCTTCTTACATCTACGCCTTCCTTGGTTAAATATATTTTCATTAATCGTTCGTCCTCCTTAGAACGTTCACGACAAATGTAATTCTTTGCCTCTAATTTTTTTAACAACGGTGTTAATGTTCCTGAATCTAAAAATAAACGTTGGCCCAATTCTTTCACCGTTATCTGTTCGTTTTCCTCTAAAGCTAATAAAGTGATATAGCCTGTATAAGTAAGATCGTAAGGCTTCAATAATAATGTATATTGCCGAGTGATTTCCTTAGATGTTGCATACAAAAGAAAGCACAGCTGATTATCTAAATGATTAGGCATAAAAATCCCCTCTTAAAGTTCTTCTACTACCATTTATATTAAAAATAAAGTTCCTACTTGTCAAACGCAATTAAATTGTGTACAATTCAATTTGTAAAAATTAGATTGTACACAATTTAATTAATAACAAAAGATAAGGGGTTTTCAGTTATGAAAGAATTATACGCAACAACAATGATTAATGAAGGTGGCCGTAGTGGCACATCCTATGCAGAAGATCAATCTTTATCATTAAAAATTGCACCACCAGGCTCCAAATTAGCGGATGTTACAAACCCAGAACAATTATTTGCGGCTGGCTATAGTGCTTGCTTTAATAGTGCATTAGATTTAATCAAACGCCAAAAGAAACTAAAAAATGCATCAACCATTAAAGTAACAGTGAAATTAATGGAGCAAGCTTCTTTTGACTATGTGCTTGCAGTGGAAATCGAAGGGCATATTGAAGGACTAGCAGTGGAGGAAGCACAGGAATTATTAGAGGTCACACATACGGTATGCCCATATTCAAAAGCAACAATGGGCAATATTAATGTAACAATAAAAGCAGTTTAAATTGTGAAAAGAGGGAAACTACATGTTATCAAATACACCATTAAAACAAATTATGCAAATGCGTAAATCTGTTCGTAAATACAATGCAGAGACTAAAATTCCGCGTGAAACAATCATGCAGCTGCTGCAGGATGCTACTTCAGCACCTTCTTCAAGTAATATGCAGCCATGGCGCTTTCTTGTCATTGATGATAAGGAAATTCAGAAGAATATCAACTTCTTTTCATTTAATCAAGAGCAAATCGAAACAGCCTCTGCCATTATTGCTGTCATTGGTGATATAGAGATGTATGTAAATGCTGAGGAAATCTATGCAAAAAACGTGGAGCTGGGCTATATGCCAGAACCAATTGCCAATAAGCTTGCACAAGATGCGCTGACAATGTATGGTTCAGCACCAACAAAAACATTAGAAAATATCGTACACTTTGATGCTGGCTTAGTATCGATGCAAATCATGCTATTAGCGAAGGAAATGGGCTATGATACCGTTCCGATGGGTGGATTTGATAAAGCAAAATTCGCTGAATACATGGAATTACCAGCAAATGAAATTCCTATTTTATTATTAGCCATTGGTGAAGCGGCAGCCCCAGCATATGGTTCTTCACGCCTACCAATAGACCGCATTGTTCGTTTTAATAAATAGTTTCAAGCAATGTCCTTGATACACTTGAGGACATTGCTTTTTTAAAGATTTTTTAGGAGGGAATAGGATGTCTTCATTAACTTTTATTTTAAGCTTAGTCGTAGCAGCTGAGCATTTGTATATTATGTATTTAGAAACGTTTGCAACTACTTCTAAAAGAACAGCAAAAACATTTAATCTGTCTGAAGAAGCGTTAGAAAATGCAAATGTTCAAGTTCTTTTCAAAAATCAAGGGGTTTATAATGGTCTGATTGCGATCGCCTTATTGTATGGATTATTTTTGTCACATCAGCAAACTGAAATTGTTGCCATTTTTTTAATCTTTGTAATCATTGTCGCTTTGTATGGTAGCTTAACAAGCTCTAAATCGATTCTATTAAAACAAGGTGGGCCTGCTATTTTAGCACTTATTAGTTTATTTTTCTAAAGGAATCTCTACATATAAAAAGATTGAAGTTAATGTAAACTTCAATCTTTCCTGCACACATATTCTAAAGCGTGTCGCACATTTTTTACCTCAGTTGGCCACAAAGAAATTCAATAGCAAAACATTGATAACACGACGTAATGCATAACAGACGTTATCTCTGTTCTAATGGAAGTATAGTGGAAGACTTATATAATTGCGAGCAAAGATTTGTTTTAAGGAAGGAAGATAATTAGCTTACGTCTAATATCCAGATTGTCCAAAACTTTATTAACAGTCAAAAAGATATATATTGTGATGATTGTCTCTCTGAAAAGTTGAATATTAAACCAAGACAACAAATCAATCAAATTTGTAATAAGTTAAAAAAACAGGTCTTTGTAAAGAGAGGTTAAACAATGTTCTTCTTGCGCCAAAGATAGAATTTAGGTAGAGTTTTTCATAACATCCTAACTTTTTAATAAAGGGGTAAAATAGATGATGCTTAAAAATAGAAAAGTAATAGTAACAGGTGCAGCTTCTGGTATAGGAAAAGAAATTGTTAAACAATGTTTAGATGAAGGTGCTTCAGTACTTGCTTGTGATATTAATGAAGACGCCTTAAGGGAATTAAAACAATCAATGAATGTCCCCTCAGATTTGTATACATATCAATTAGATGTAAGTATTTATGAAGAAGTAGTCAATTTTTTTGGAAATTTGGAAAGAGAACATTGTGATGTAGATAGTTTAGTTAATAATGCTGGGATTTATTTGGGTAAGAATATACTGGATTATCAAACCGAGGAAATTGATAAAGTCATAGATATAAACTTAAAGGGATGTATTTATTTTTCTCAAATGTTCGGGAAATATCTACTTCAGAGCGAACGTAAGGGAGTCATCGTGAATATGTCTTCTGTATCAGGTATGGAAGGCAGTTCAGATGCAATATATGGACTCTCAAAAGCTGCTATATTGGGATTAACTAAAAGCTGTGCAGTGAATTTCTCACCATACATCAGAGTTAATGCCATTGCCCCTACAATGGTAAACACTCCTATGATGGATGCAATACCTATTTGGAGAAAAGAGGAATATTTAAATCATCAGCTCATCGATACACCTGTAATGCCTGAAGATGTTGCTGATACTGTTATTTTCCTCTTGTCAGATAGATCAAAGCATTACACAGGTGCGACATTTGATATTAATAATGGTGGATATCTAAGGTAGTTCAAAAACTTATTCAACTGTTTTGCCAAACTAATTATTTACCCAGAAATTTGGCGCTTTTCTCAAATAAGGAAAGCGTCTTTCCTCATGGAAATAAAACAAATGGTATGTTGAGTTGTTTATTAGAAGTTATTCAATTTAAAGGAATCGTTACATAATGATTTTTGATTAGGGAGGGGTTAGTTCTGTTGATCAAAATGTAGTTCGCCAGTGGAAGAGGCTTGGTGCTCAAATATTAATGCCATTTTGAAGAATCACTTTCAGAAGTAATACATATAAATATGTACCCCTAGGTCAATGAAAAAGGTACTTTTGCAATGCAGAAACAAAAGTACCTAAAAACTTCTATATTAGGGTTTTAAAACCACTTTAATGCAACCTTCTTGCTTTGTATCGAATATTTCATAAGCATGTTTTGCTTTTTCAAGGGGGAGTACATGTGTAATGATATCACCGACATTCACTTTTCCTTCAGCCATTAAGTTATAGACATGGGGCATGATATGAACAACTGGAGCCTGTCCAGTACGAATCGCTACATTGCGTTGGAATATATCTCCAAGTGGGAAGGCGTTGTATCGACCGCCGTATACACCGGTAATTTGGATTGTTCCTCCTTTACGTACAGCTTGACTGGCTGTGACAAGGGCTCCCATAGCACCACCTTGAAGTTTTACCCCACTTGCAAGAAATTCTAGTGGCGTCATTTTTCCGCTCATCCCTACGCAATCAATGACAACGTCTGCACCGCCCTTGGTAATCTCTTTCAAGTATTCACCACAATTTTCATGGTCTTCAAAATTAACGATTTCCACGTTATTTGTCTTCTTTGCATGTTTAAGACGATACCCAATGTAGTCAACTGCGATTACTCTTTCTGCTCCTTTCAGCCAAGCAAATTTTTGTGCTAGCAGTCCAACAGGTCCGCAGCCAAGAATAATAACAGTATCTCCTTTCTTTACACCAGCATTATCTACACTCCAAAAAGCAGTAGATGCGGCATCGGCAAGGAGAACAAGACTTTCATCAGGAACTTCTGATTTCTCTGGAATTTTGAAAGGGATAAAATTACCATAGGGCACTCGCATAAACTCTGCCTGTCCTCCTGGAAAACCGCCTGTTGTGTCTGAATAACCAAAGTAGGCACCCATTTCGCCATTATCGTTTGCATTATCACATTGACTTTCCAGATCATGATTGCAGTACCAGCATTCCCCGCATGCAATATTAAAAGGAATGACAATCCGGTCACCCTTTTTAACCTTCGTCACATCTTTTCCAACTTCTTCTACAATACCCATTGGTTCATGACCAATGACATAATCTTGTCCAAGATTCGGAATCATACCATGAATCAAATGCAAGTCTGACCCGCAAATGGCAGTAGTGGTTAAACGAACAATAATATCATCGGCTTTTTTTATTTTAGGGTCTTGTACTTCTTTAACCTCAACATTTTTTACACCTTGAAAAGTGACAGCTTTCATTAAAAAAATCCCTCATTTTCGTTTATTTTTTCGGTGGGGTAGGGAACATTCCTTTTCGATTCATATCTTTAGGGAATAAATCCAACTGGGCAATATTAATCGCATTTTCTGCTGATTTAATATCCAGTTCCTTTTGACCTGCAAGATCATAAGGTTTCAGCCATTCTTTTTTTACCATCAGTTCAGAAATTTCGAAATATAAATCGACCATGACATCCAGCTGAGTTCTCAAGATTTTCTGAAGAGCAGGAGAAGCTGTTTCTGTTAGGGCAATTGAAAGATTACGAATACCCGTTTTGGTTGTAAGTAAAAACTCAAGAGCAATCCCCGAATCAGTTAGTTCAGGCATTCCAACTGAATTTATAGGATCTAAATAGTCTTGCATACAATTGTCCTCCTAATATTCCAATTCCGATTTTGAGTAGAGCTTAACCATAGCAGTGAGTGCCGGGGTAGATAATTTTACATTTTTGTCCAATAACGCTCTTAAATCATCATCAAAGACCACACCTTGACTCAGCTTCGATTTAAGTAAACTAGTTGTCATAAAGTTAATGACTTCATGAAATTCCATGGTTTCATGAAGTGCTAATTTTTTCTCAAACACGTAATTCGCACCTCCATAATTTTCTTTAAAAAGTCTTCCCTGTAGCAAGTCTATTTATGCAAATTCGCATTGGATTAAATCTAAGACTATATTGATAGCTAGAATCTGATTTAAAGTTGAATTTCCTCCATTCTTTTCACTCAACCCATTTTTTACATTACCTATGTGCTTGAAACCTTATGAAAATTGGTTTTAGGCGTTTTTCTCTTTGTCTAAAGAAAATGCGGGATGTATCCTAAAGGGCGCTTTTCTGAAATAAGGGAAGCTTCTTTTTTTCATAAATGGGTCATTTAATGGAAGAAGGGAGCAACGCTTTTTTTAGATAAATTTATATAAAATTGGATATAAAAAAGGACCTTCAGTCTCTATAGCTGTCAGGTCCTTATTTTTTATACTATTTCATTTGTTTTTTAATATCTTCTACTTTGGTAAACTTCAAGACAACAAACAAGCCCAATAACTCTGGATATAACGCTTTGAGCTTCAATGGTTCATCATCTTTTGAATGCAACCATAAATTTGCTTAACACGCCGCCAAGAATTATTAACATTATATTATTCCCAACAAGCCAACTGTGTGCATGCATTACTATACATTGTAATGTAAAGAAAAATAAAAAACCCCAAAAGCTGCATATAACAGGCTTTTAGGGCTTTGTAGGGTACATATTACAAAATATAAAAATTAGTCCGTGAAACATAAAGATGATAAGTAACCTAACATTAATAAAAGACCAATACCCATTGCGATGCTCATGCTTTGTACCTCCTTTAAAAAACCGACACATTATTCATAAATATTGTACAATGAATTATAGAAATATGAAACCTTTTAATGGCGAGAACGTATATAATAATAGGAGAATTACCAATTTGTACATAAAGAGTAGGTGACAATAAATGAAAACGTGGGTTAAGAAAAGTATAGTCATCATGGTTGCGTTTTTAACATTTGGTTTAATAACGCCTACACATGAGATTTGGGAAGCATTTGATCAAAATCCTTCGAACCGTGCATCTATCGGCCCTTCATCAGGGACAAGCACTGCTTTAGCGGCTGAGCATGATGACAGCAGTGACGAGCAGCTACAGATACAAGAGGAAGCGATTGATTATAATGCCTTACTGGTGGATGCAGCTAGAGAACAATCGTACATAAAATTTGGCACAAAAATTGGTCCAAAAATTAGCAATGAATTCGACAGCATCATCTTCCCAAAAATGGAGGAAGCTATTGCAATGACAGTGGCTAATCTTGATGATCAAACTGCTGCATCTTTAACCATCTCTGAAAGACCAAGTGGTAATTACGGTGAGAAAATTTTCAATGTCATCAACAATGAAACAGGCACAGATTTAATTCGTTTCCATGTGCGCACAGAAAAAAGACCGCAGGAAGGCTACTACTACAACTTCCATTACCACAGTGTCGAGGACAACTTCATGGCACACAACAACCTTGGCGATATCTATTGGGAAAAAAACACACCACCTAAGTGGTTGTCATAATAAGTACGAAACACTCGTTTACATGACGAGTGTTTTTTTGTGAATATCTCAGCGTTTGTAAAAAGTCATTGAGTTATAACTTTTAATTTTTCAGAGTGGGGGAGGTAGGGGAAAGCATGTACCCTAAAAAGTACCCCAAACTCTTAAGTTTTTGATTTTCTTAGATTTATCAATTGAATTGTAGCGATAGCTGATATCAATAGCTACATTGAGCACTCTCGATTGAAGGTGCTTTCCATCAATATGAACAGGACTTTTGTTTATGATTGATTACCCTATATGCAAGTCCTTTTGTTATGCTTTCACAGCCTCTCCCGTAACTCCACATAGGGCTTTATAGCACCATTTAGAGAACCATATAAAAGAAAGGTGACTTTTATAGTCACCTTTTCACTTATAGATAGCAATTTATTTATTGAATATTTGCTCATAACGGTGGAAGAATGCCACTGCGTGCGCTCTTGTTAGTGAATCATTCGGTTTAAACTCTGCATCTGTTTTAGTAGTTGTTAAATCGAAGTCACGTAGAAACTGGATGGCCTCTTTCTGAGATACTGTTTTTCCATAATGCATAGATGCTAGGATACGAGCAAAATTACCACGTGTGATGTCTTTGACTGCATATACCTGTTTAGATGCTGATATACCACCAAGCGTTGGTAGAGCGTACTTACTTGCTAGTTGATAGTTTACATCTGCACTCCATGAAGAACTAGGTTTTGTTGAAGCTAATTCATCAGACTTAAAGTAACGGAAAAGTACAGATAACATCTGATTTTCTGTTAAATTCGTGTTTGGTTTCAGTAAGTTTTCGTATTTCTTTGTTGCAGGGTTGTATACGTTTGGATAACCGCTGATAAGTCCTTTGTTTACTGCCCATTGAAAATCCTCTGCCCAGTACTGGTCTGCCTTGTAATCAGCGAACTTTGATACATCTATACTACCTACTGGAGTTGTAGGTGTTGAAGCTGAGTAGTTTAAATAACTTGATGCTACATACCCCTCTGTCCCGTCATTTCTTTTCACAGGATACCAAACAAAATGGTTTTTCTTCGTTGATACTGCTTCATATTCAAAAGGGCCCGTAATAGTAACAATTTCGCCTGTACGTAAAGTACCCATAGTAGGACTATCCGTAGTAGGTCTTGTCCTAACTGTTACATTAGTTGTTGCACTAACTTTTTGATTTGTTTTAAAAAAGTACTTTGATTTTGTTAAAGGTAAATCAAAATCATAGTTCATCGCTGAAAATTTAATATTTTCCCTGCTGTTAGAGTCATATTGAAAATGTTCGCGTGTAAAAGGCAGCTCTGTTAAGTCTATTAATTCTAATTTCTCAATAATTCGGAGAATTTTTTCTTGATAGGCATTTGCATTTCTTTCCCCAGTTGCTTGGACAAATGGACTATTTACTGGCTTAGTACCGTTATAAGCCATGATAGCGAAGTACCAATGTTCCAATATATCTCTTTCCCCACCGTTGATGCTAGGCAAATCCTTCCGCTTAAACATATCATCTAGAGTCTCCACACCAGCTCGAATATTATAGACAATATCGCTTTTTAGTCTATCTTGATTGTAGCCAGCTTGATTTGTAATTTGCATAATGCCAATTCCATTATCAGCTGTCACAATCGCTTTACCATTCATATCGAAATGACGCCAATTTCCACTTTCACCTTCCGCTATTGCCTTCACAATTTCAGGAGGAACATTATAACTCAGTGCTGTTTCGGTTAACAAACAGTTCATTGTGGAATAATCAGGGTTGACCTTCGATGCCGAATCATACTTACATGTATTTGCAATATCATTAGCTAATACATTTTTATCTATATTTATAGTTAGAGAGAGGGCACCAATGACAATACCACTAATCAATGGTTTCAATATCTTTTTCATATCTGGTTATTACACTTCCTTTCATATTTTCCAAAGTTAAAAGATTCAGATATATGTTATCATAAACCCAATATTTGGGATAGGGGTAATATTCAATGTTCCTTTCATTTAACAGGGTAGAGTGATAAATGATAGCCCTAACATATATTGATTTGGTGAAAGGGTTGTAAATAGTGAGTTCATTGAAACAAGCCCAAGCCAAATCTATATCTACGCCGCATCTGCGGAAGATGTATTTCCTCTGAGAACCGACCTGAGAGCAGTCCATGTAACCAAGTAGTACGTCTATCTAATACTCGGTTCGTCTGAGGGCTGTTCTGAGAAGGTAGACAAGAGAACAAGCACACCTACTAATGATGTGCTACCACAATCTCATCATAACTTTTTTATAAGCTTACACTTCTCTACACAAACATTTGTAAACATGTTACACTATACCAAACAACGGATTGTTCAGTTTTTTAACTAACAGATGCTTTAGTAAATGAAGAAAAGGTTCTACATATTAGTCATATCTAATATGTAGAACCCTTTAACTTTCTATCTTTATTGAAATTAGGTCTTGATAAATCGAATTATTGGATAAATATAAGCACTTTAAAATCACAGATGCAGTTATCTTAGGTTAAAAGAAAACCCGTTTACTATGCTGGTGGGCAAACAATTAAGTAACGATAAGTATCAACCACTCGCAAATGTAGAATTTGGATTCAAGCCAGAGGAAAAAACTGCATTCAGGGAAATAAAATGAATTTAAGTTAAGTTCCCCAAAGGAATATTAAAAAATATACAAAAATATTATAATCTAAAAAGCACGATAAGCTATGAATACTTGATATTAAAGTAATCTAATAAATAAAAACTAAAAGATACCAACCCACTTAGACTCTGGGAAAAAAACACACCACCTAAGTGGTTGTCATAATAAGTATGAAACACTCGTTTACATGACGAGTGTTTTTTTCGAAAATAAAATACATACTGAGAGAGACAAGGGAAAGTATGTACTCCGAATAACTTAGATATCGAGGATTGCATTGTCATTGAAGGTATTTAAAATCAACCTACTCAACAGGAAATAATTATTGTCCCATCCCAAAATGCCTTCTGCCAGTATTTCAAAAGGCAAGGAAAATGAAGAAATCAGTCGCTTGATGGAGGAATGTGGGATTGAATTTGTCTTTTCTTGCGCTTACCCGGGAAATTTTTTTATTGCCTAAACAAACATTTGAACATTTTGTTAAAGGGAGATAGGGGGGGACTGCCAAATGAAAGTACGACTCCAATTGATATCCAACTACTATAAGAAAAATAGCTACCTGTTAAGGCAGCCATTTATTATTCCGCAACATTGCCCATAGCAATAGAAATTCGATTCCAACTGTTAATTTGATTAATCAAGATAACCAAATCGACATAAGCCTTTTCATCAAAATGCTTGCGCACACGCTCATATAATTCATCAGGAACGCGTTTTTCTGGAATAAGCGTAATATGTTCCGTTAATTCTAATGCTGCTTTTTCAGCATCTGAATAAAAAGTACATTCTCTCCAAGCGCTAATGCAGTATAAGCGCTGTTCAGTCTCTCCCATTTTCTTCGCATCAGCAGTGTGCATGTTGATGCAATAGGCACAGCCATTAATTTGAGAAGCTCTAATTTTAATGAGCTCACGAAGCTTTCTCTCAATACTACTTTTTTTAGTGTATTTTTCCATTTCCATCATTATCTTCATAGCATCTGGTGCAATTTCATAATAATTCATACGTTGTGTCATTGTGAATCCCTCCATTATTTATTAGCTAATTCAACTGATAATTGATCCGCTTGATAAAGTGCATTTTGCAAGACATCTTCTGTATTCAATAAGGCTGTTCCTTGGACACGAAGAATATTAAAATCTTCTATTCCAAGAAAGGCAAACATTGATTTAAGGTATTTGTAAGAATACTCTACTTCGGTATACCAATCGCCATTTGTATAAATTGAACCACTTGCCTGTATGAGGATCATGCTCCTTCCATCATTTAATAAGCCCACAGAACCATTTTCCGTATATTTGAATGTTTCTCGCGCAATTAGAATGTTATCCATATAATCCTTTAGCTTTGAAGGAATATTAAAATTATGCAAAGGCATTACAATTAAATATTTATTAGCACTTTTAAATTGAACTAAAATTTCATTCATGCGTTCCAAAACTTCATTTTCTTCGTGTGTTAAAGGATCTCCATTTCGTGAATGTTCCCAGCCACTTAAAACGATCTTATCTATCATCGGAACAACGTCTTCATATAGATTAATTTGCTCAATTACTTCATCATCCTGTTTATTTTCTTTGTATGTCCCTAGAAAATGATCTAATACTTGAAGGCTCAAAGATGTCTTTGACTCCACTTCAGGGTGTGCATTTATCACAAGTAGTTTACGCATAAAAATCCTCCAGTTAAATAAAGTTGTTACTAATCGTCGATTGATTTTATCGTTGATTAACTTTGTCTACAATATACGCTTTTCATTTTCGTTTGTCAAACTGATTCATTTATGTATAGCTAAAATGTGTTACTATCATGGTAAGCAAAATGTTTTAAGAGGGTGGAATAATGAAATATAGTGTGATGGTTGAATATGCCCTACACAGTCTTGTTTATTTAATTGATGTACCAAAAAATGAAAGTATAGGAATAAAGGATTTATCAGAATTTCAAGGATTATCGGAGACCTATCTTTCAAAAGTTTTAGGGAAATTGTCCAAGGAAGGAATTGTTAGCTCGGTATCTGGTGTAAAAGGGGGTTATCGACTCAATAGAAAACCTGAAGATATTACATTTTGGGATGTTGTACGAGCTGTTGAAGGTGAAGATCCGATATTTCAGTGTAAGAATATTAAAGCGAATTTTGCTTATCAAAATAAAAAACAAAAGTGTGAGTCTTGTTCAAGTCAATCGAACTGTACGATCAATAGTGTCATGCTGGAAGCGGAAGAACACATGCGAAATTATTTAAGAAGCAAAACGATAGCGTGGTTAGAAGAAGAATTACTGCGGACTCTACCAAAGGAGCAAATAGAAGAAGCAAAAAATTTTTTTAAAAAAACAATTTGATAACTTGAATCGAATCATTTTGGATGTATGTAAATTCGGTTTACCTGAATGAAAATCTAAAGCGGGAATTTTATCCTGAAGGAATTAACCAAAATTGTGAAAAACAAAAAACCGGCAAGGATGCCGGCTGCGGATGTTGAATGAAAGCTATTTTGAATTATTTTCGTTAGCAAATTTACCAGAAGCAAATTTTTTGTTTGCTTCAGCTTGTTGAATTTGTTGTCTGATTTGGTTAACATCAGTTTCATTCCCAAATTCAACGTTCGTTGACTTCATTGCGTTCATAGAACCAGAAGCCTGTTGCTTTTTAGCTTCAGCTTGTTGAATTTGTTGTCTGATTTGATTAACATCAGTCTCGTTCCCGAATTCAACATTCATTGAATTCATTGCGTTTGGAGCTGCATTAGGAATTTTTGAGTTGAAATTTTGGTTGTTGTTATTATTCGCCATTAAATATCACCTCCTGAAAAGTAGTGTGTGCAGAAGGTTTTTTACTATCCATACATTTTAGAAAAACCTAACCAATTTGGACTGGCACTACAGAGTGAGGACCTCTAGTATCAAATTTGCATAGTTTAAGAAATCTAGTTTTCCTAGTATAATTGTAGTAAGTTCGTTATTGTGTTTAGAGATTGGAGAAATGTATGAAAGATCGTAAACAAATCGTTATCGAATCAACATTACAATTATTTACTGAAAAAGGGTATCAGCATACATCGGTTCAGGATATTTTAGATAAGGCAAATATTTCGAAAGGTACATTTTATAATTATTTTTCATCTAAAAACGAATGCCTGAAAGCCGTATTAGAGCAAAATCGTCAAGAGCGAAATGTTTTAAAAGAGGAAATTTTAGTTGGTAAGAAAAAAGATGATGTAGACGTTTTAATTGAACAATTAATCGCCACATTAAAAATTAAAGAAAAATATAATTTAATGCCATTATTTCGAGAAATCTCCTTTTTGCATGATGAAGAGCTGCAAGAAATTCTTGCGGAACATCGCTTTCATGAAATCACCTGGTTAAAAAACAGATTCTATGATATTTATGGAGAAGAAGGAAAGCACTATTATTATGAGTGTGCGGTCGTCTTTTTTGGCACATTCCAATATTTATCTTTTTATTGGAATTTGGCTACTAATATGACGATAGATCTAAAAAAAGTGGTTACTCGGTCATTGAAATATGTAGAAAGTTTTCTGCCAGAAATGATTAAGAGTGGAGAAATTCTATTAGAGCCACAGGAAATGTTTTTATTAGAAAAGGATCTAGCCTATAAGTCCATTACTAATAAAGAAATACAAGAGAAATTAGAGAAATTTTGTAAAAAAATCTCGACAATCGAACTTCCACAAAAATCACTCGAACTCTCTAGCTTACTTTTGGATGAAGTGAAGAGAGAAACACCCCGCATGAGTGTTTTAGAGATCATGCTACAGCCATTTCGTGCTTCTTTCGCTGAAACGATTTATAAATATGAAGCTGAAGAAATAGCCAACCTTTTCTGGCTCTTTATGAAGATGAAAAACAGCAAGTCATAAATGAATGATTGAATAACTAGACCAGCTTTTTAGCATAAAGTTGGTTTTTTCTTTTGTATTCGCTGGCTATTAATACTAGTGAGGGCATTAAGTTTTTTCATTCTTTTGTCAGTGAATATTTGATACTTGGTGGAATCGTGTCATTTTTCATAAAGCGGAAATAATAAAAGTATACATTTTCCACCAATTAAAATTTGATCTATAATTCCTACCCAATTCATGTTGAAACCGTATTAAGACACAACAAGTAAGCTCACCATAGACGACAATACATTCTCGGTTTAAGTGAATTACTAATTCAGGAAGTGTTATAATAATTTTACAGATTGTGGAGGTGGAGAGAGCTGGTGAAGGAAATAAGAGAACTATGGATGATTACATTTAAAATATTTTTAGAATTAATAAGAATTATTATCCTTTTTTCCATTATTGGATGCGTGATGTGGGGAGGCGCTAGGCTTATTTATACCTCTTTTGGAATAAATGTTGATGGTTCATACGCTGGGTGGCTGGGGGGAATCGCCATATATAGTTTATTGTTTGTCCTCTATCGTAATAAACTGCAGTTTTCGGGATTTTATAATGGTCCATATCGCCAAAAATTATCCCCTACAACCACTACCATTTTTATTACGATTTCCGTTTTTTTATTAATACTGCCACTTTTTTGGCGTCCTCATTTTTAATATAGTTTCATTTGATACATCAAAAAGAATGAAAAGAGGGTTACTACTGTGAAAGAATGGAAGGATAGGGCAGAAGTATCTTTTGTCACGGATATTTCCCGATTCGATTACCTGAGACAGCAAATTCAAGAAGTGGCTGAAAAATTCAGTTTCAATCATCAGCAACTTGCGAAAATATTTGATTTACCAATGAATGAGCTGGATAGTTTATTGAATAACAAGGGCAATATCACGACGGAGCAGCTAGATAAGATTGAACGAAAAATAGTTATGTTATGTGTTGGCTTTGAAGGCTTTGATGCAAGGGAAAGAGCCGCATTGCTTTTGAATGACCTCATTAAGGATTACATGTTTTCAACGGCTAGTGTCGCGAAAATGATTCATGTCGAGGAAAAGGACTTAATCGATTTTAGACAAGAGATATCGATCGATAAGAACGTAGAATTGAAAATTTGCGTGAATAGTATCATGCTTCATTTTGTATTACATGACTAATGACAAGCCATGGTATTTTGGACTAAATCATTCACGAAGGATGAATAAAAAATCTTCTCTTCTTCGCTGACATTCTTCATCACTTCCACGATTTCCTTCATACATAGTAATGATGAGAACCACACACATTAACCTCAAAAAGTATGGGGGTTCCAAAATGAAAAGTGCCAATAAAGTGTATGTGCTTTTATTTATCGTAGTTTTCTCATTTTCTTCAACCGTATATGCAGAAGAACATAAGGAAGGTATTCTTGTATACCATGTGAAATATGATTATGAAGCTATAAGTAAATTTTTGGGCATGACAGTGCAGGAATACGACCAAGAGTGGAGGAAAGGTCTTTCGATTGCAGAGATGGCGGAGAAAAAAGGAATTGCTAGAAGAGATGTAGAAGGCTATTTTTATCAATTTCATTATGAAGAAATGCAAAAATGGCGAAAAAAGGGTGTCATGACGGAGAAACACTATTTCCATCTTGTGTATGGATTAGCCGATGAAATAGAGGAATTTATTGATCGTAATCCCAACCGATAACATTTCTCTATACCCTAAGAGTAATTCTTTTAAAGTTTAAAGGCAGAAATGTTGCTTGCACAACATTTCTGCCTTCGTTCATTTATTTTTGTGTAATACGCTCGAAAAACTCCAGTGTTCTGTTCATATCCGTAACATGTTCATTGCATGTTTGACTATCTGCACAAATGTAATTACTGTGGTTGGTAAACGTGCCTACCACCTGTCCTTTAATGGACGTAGTAAATAGGCCTACATCTGAATGGCGATTACAGATAGCGCAAATGCCGCGAACGGTGTTATTGGCAAATATCCCTTTGATCCCTTTTAGCTGCCCATTTTGCTCAAGGACAACATACTTTCGATGTGTGCCAGCATCATCCCAAGCAAGATAACAAATTTGCTGAAAATCGAGTGCTTCTAGATTTGGTAGCTTGAGCTTCTTTTCTTTTTTAAATAATGCTTTAAGCGTACTAGCGGTCACCGGTTTGAACGGGATGACATATGGTTTTAATTGCTCTAAAAATGCATCACCTTGTGCACGATCTGTGACAGCAAAAAGCTGGTCAATCAGCATTGTTTCTGCTGCTGATAATGCTAATTTTGTCGTTACCTCCGTATCAACAAGGCCACGTACTGCTAGGATAACGTTTTTATCCTTTGTTGTTGTCAGTGCATGTAAAATTTTATTTAATTGCTGTTCTAGTAAATGATAGTTGGCAACCGTTAAAAACGGCTGAATTGTTTGTTGTTCCATTTGAAATCTCTCCTGTTTATTAGGCTATTTGATTACTTTTTGGCCTAAAGAGATCATTCAATTTCTGTTAGTTTATAACTTAATCTTGACCTCTTTGACCTAAAGAAGTCGTTCTAGAGCATGCATTACAAGTGAATGCGATCATTTAGATCCCTCCTTTAAAGGAAACGTTGATTTATATGGGTTTACATGAGGTTTTATAATAGGTTGAATTAAATAGGCAACCAATTTACATTAATTTGTTATAAATTATAAGTGTCTATAGATATAGTAACATGTGATTGCCCTAATTGCTCTTGAATTGTTTTGAAATTACTCCCTTTACAATGGTATAAGATGCAAAGGTTCATGCAAATTTATTAGACGAAATTGTTTGTCTATAATCAACATTTCCATCTTCATTATATGCAGGACACTATTTATTTTTCTTTTGTTAGGCTAATTTTTGTAATCTTGATGTATAAGAATTAGGATTGATTACTTAAGTTTAATGAACTAATTATATTTCTACCATAAAAAAGAATAAAGTAAATTAGTGTAACATTTATAAAAAAATAAAGTATATTAAAGTGAATTTGAGTAATGCCATTTATAGTAAATAAAGCAATTGCGGATGATAACTCATTCTCACCGATGTAACTTATAAAGGGGAATGGGGCTCCAAATTTGTTAGAACCAAAAGATGCAAAGAAAATGGACATTAAGCTCATTATAATGCTAACCCATAACAACGCCTTTTTGTTTGTACCTTGCATTAAGTCATCTCCTTTTATATTTTAACTACCCAGTATTATTATATCGTAAAAAGTTGAATGTGGTAATATTTTGGTAATTTATAATAAAATATTATCCAGAATGTTTATTGTAATTTTTATACATATTGATATTATAACAGCTTATGAAAATTTGAAAATTGATAAAGTACTGTTTATTTTCTGAATTGTTGGAAAGGTAATTAATTGGTATAATGGACTGAATTGGTTAATGAAGGGGGATTTATGATGAAACAGATGACTGAACGTAAATTAATGAATGCTTGGAGAATTTATACATTGTAGGAGGCACTATGCTATTAAATAAACAAGGTTTTGATTTATGGGCCGATGGATACGACCAAACGGTACAACACAGTGAGGAAAAGTATCAATACCCATTTGCAGGCTATAAAGCGATTTTAAATAAAATTTTCAATGAAGTGATGGCTGTTCCCGCTTCCACAGTTTTAGATATTGGCTTTGGAACAGGGGTATTAACGGCGAAGCTTTATGAACAGGGGCATTCGATTTATGGCTTTGATTTTTCTGCGAACATGATTGCCATTGCCAAGGAAAAAATGCCAGAGGCTCACTTAATGGAGTGGGATTTAATGAATGGCTTGCCACAGGAGCTATTACAGCAGCCCTATGATGCGATTATTAGTACGTATGCGCTCCATCATTTTACAGATGAGCAAAAGTCTTTGTATATCACACAATTATTACAGCACCTATCACCAACAGGGAAAATTTTAATTGGCGATGTAGCTTTCCAGACAAGAGAGCAGCTGGAGCAATGTCGTCAAGATAGCAAGGGATACTGGGACGAGGATGAATTTTACTTTGTCCATGAGGAGCTAAAGGTTGCCTTACAGGAAATTTGTGAGTTAACATTTTACCCACTATCGCATTGTGGTGGAGTCTTTGTGATTAGTCGGAAGAATATAAATGCTGATTAGTGACCCCTTATATGGGGAGTTCGAGATAGATGGTTTGTTAGAGGAATTGATTGTAAGTAAGCCAGTTCAACGCTTAAAGGAAATTCATCAGGCTGGGGCAGGCTTTCTAGTAAATAGCAAGTGGACTATTTCAAGATTTGAGCATTCTGTAGGTGTCATGCTGCTTATTAGACAGCTTGGCGGTTCATTGCAGGAGCAGGTGGCAGGCTTATTACATGATGTGTCCCATACCTCTTTTTCCCATGTGGTGGATGTGGTCCTTGAAAATGAGGCGGAAGATTACCATGAAGCGATATTCATGGATGTTATCAAACAGTCTTCAATACCTGCGATTCTTGAAAAATATGGCTACGAGGTAGAGAACATACTAGATACATCCAGATGGTCGTTACTTGAACAACCTGCTCCAGCATTGTGTGCGGATCGTATAGATTATACATTAAGAGATATGTATTTTTATGGAAATTTAGCCCTTGAAGATATCCAAAAATTTTTACAGGACTTATTCGTTTTTCAGGGGAAATTGTGTGTTAAAACGATTGAGCGTGCAGAATGGTTTGTAAAAATTTATTATCAGGAAGTGTTAGATTTTTTCTTGCACCCTTTAAATATCTATGCGACAAGTTCGTTAGCGAATGTATTAAAACTGTCGCTAGCAAAACAAATTCTAACGCTTGAAGATTTCCTAAAGACTGATCATGAGGTATTGCAGCAGATGAAGGCTTCACATGATCGAGACGTTCAAGCTCTTGTACAACAATTACATGAAAATGTAGAGGTAAGAGAAGAACAAGAGAATCATGACATTCATTTTCGCAATAAAGTGCGACTCATCGATCCAGCTATCTATCATCAACAGCGACTATGGAAGGCGAGCGAGGTATCTAACTATGTCAAAGCAATGAATGTCTCTGCTTTGGAAAGGTTTGAGCAGGGAGTTTATGTGAAAATAATCAATGAGGAGCTGTCATAGGACAGCTCCTTTCTTTAGGCAAACATGGATAAAATATATTTGCCAGAAAGCATAAATACGGCATAGACAGCGAGCGCACTCATAACGGAAATGCCTGGTTTAAACCAGCTTGTTAGGAGGAACGCGAGCACGGTAAATAACAGCATGCCAACCGCTCCAAATACCGTGTTTTGAAGAACAGTATGAAAGGTATCTTCTTTCATATTTTTCATTTGCATGCCCATATTAATGAGCGTCAATATCGGTAAGGCCGTAATAATACCTGATAAAAATAAATACTTAGATTGGCTAAGTAGTAGCGCGAGCACCATGATTGTGCCACCTACTAAAAAATAGAGAAAGTATAACATGGGATGCCCTCAATTAAATTCAGAATAGAGTAATAATACTGTAGAACGTAAGTGTTCACAAGTACCCATTGATACTATTTAGCAAGAAGCGCAGAAAGATAGATGTTTATGAAAAATAGATAGAATTTTTGAGAGGGGGTGAGTAGTAATGTCCATTCTATCCTTTATGCTTTTATATGTAGTAGGCATACCAATCTCTACGCTGCTGCATGAAATTGGGCATACATTGGGTGTTATAGTATGTTCAAAGGAACGAGTCCATGTTTATTTAGGTGCAAAACATCTTCCTGAAAACTTGCGTATAGGTCGTATACATTTCCATATTCGATGGGGATTGTTTGGCTTCTGTACCCCACAACAAGGGAGTAGCTTAACGCGCAAGCAGTCGCTCGGATTTATAGCGGGTGGTCCTATCATGACTTTAGCAGTATTACTTTTTGCCAGCTATCTAGCCCGTTATTTTGCTGCTTATGCAGGGATACACTATTTTTTCAATAGCCTTTTTTATTTGAATACTTTTCAATTTCTTGCAACAGCAGTCCCGCTAATTTATCCAAACTGGTATAAGCCCTATGCAGGTTTACCCTCAGATGGCTATCAGATGCTAAGCTTACTGAAGAAAATATCTGAAAATAAAAACTTTAACGAGGTCACTTTTAATATATCGTTGTATACGATATAATCGTTTTGAACGATATATTAAAGGAGTTATTACAATGATTAAAGATATAAATGATTATTTTACAACGATATTCTATCATCTACATACAACCCATGAAGATGTTATTTCCCATCAGAGTGTGCGTATTTTGCAAATGATACAAAAGGAAGAGGAAGTGACGGTGCGTGATATAGCAGGGTTACTAAATATTTCTCCTAATACGGCATCAGAGCATGTGAAAAAGCTAGAGCGTCATGGCTGGGTGATGAAGGAGCGTGCAAGTGACGACCAGCGTAAGGTCATGCTACATTTGACAGCAGAAGGGCTACAAGTGTTGAAGAAAAACTCGGAGCTAGATGATGATAAGCTACAGCATGCACTTAATCAGCTAACTGAGCAGGAACAGCAAGCCATTCTACAGGCGTTTCGACGTCTAAGTGAGGTGGCAAAATAATGTATACATTCTTTAAAATTTTGAGTTCAGCAGCCATCATTGGCGTTGTGACGGAGGTTGCACGACGATTCCCTACCTATGGAGGAATTATTGCTGCGTTGCCATTGGTGAGTATTTTAAGCATTATTTGGCTGACAGTGCAAAGTGAGTCGAGTGAGCATATTCAACGCTTTACGGTAGGCGTTATCGTTGGCTTGCCCGCAACGATGTGCATGCTATTTGTGATTTACATGGCGATGAAATCCTCTGTACATATTGTACTAGCTATTGGACTTGGTGTGCTATCCTGGGCTGTATTTTTAGGCATACAAAAAGCGATTGCAGGGGTTTTTCATATTTCCATTTAAGAAGGAGTTTATAAAATGACGATTATTGCCATACATCAACTACCAAAACGAACTGTAAGCGAATTTTTTCAGGAACATTGGGGTACGACAGAGATGGTCATTTCCAGTGGCATTTATGATTGTAGTGAATTAGCGGGCTTTGCTTTTATGAATGAGCAACAAATGATGATCGGTTTAATCACCTATATCATGCAGGAAGAGGACTGTGAAATCATTTCGTTAGATAGTACGGTTGAGGGGAAAGGTATTGGTTCTGCTCTTGTGAAAGCAGTAGAACAAGCAGCAATGGAGCAGGGCTGTACAAGCATATCACTTATTACAACAAACGATAATTTGCATGCATTGAAATTCTATCAAAAACGAGGCTATTGTTTAATAGAAATACTGCGTAATGCAGTGGAAAAAGCAAGAGCCTATAAGCCTTCTATCCCACTCATTGGTAATGATGGTATTCCAATACGAGATGAAATACGTTTACAAAAACAACTTGACTGTCAATAAGTCAGGTTGTTTTTGTTATACTAGTTGGGAGGAAAGAGAGGGAAAGTATGAAAAAAATACTATTTATTTTAGTACTGAGTGTGCTAGTGGTCGGGGCAATCTTTATGATTTATCTCAAGAGCAATCCACCACTTGTTATTCAAAGCTATAGCAGCAAACAAGGCAATGAAGCAATCAAAATCATCGCACTTGAAAATACAGGGCTGCGTGAAATTAAGCTAAAGCAAATACTGGTGAATGATCAGCGTCCTGATAACGCGAAGCTTGTAATAAGTAAGTCAGAACCTTTTGAGGCGGAAACAAAGCTAGAGGGAAATGATCAACTATCTTTTCATAAATTAGCACAGCGAACGATCGTACCTCAAAGATACATAAATCAACAAGCTATTGGCGAGCAGCCACAGCATTATGCAGTACAAGTTCTAGCATCTAACAGCCAGAAAGTAACGATACACTATGAATACTTAAAAATACCTTTTACGCTTACAGTTGAGCTTCAAGCCAACAAATAATCACTTTTTGTCTTATCCTTTATGCCTGTGTCAATTTCTAAGATTGTTTGGTGAAAAGCTCCTATCCCTCCTAGAACATGGTAATATTGTATTAACAGCAATTGTGATACTAGGAGGGACCTAATGGCATTTATCATCTTGGGTATAGTACTATTTATCTGTGTTATCACTGTGACATTAGTGTTTATGAAAAAGCTTTTAAAAAATGATATTATGCTTGAAGTGACAGCCACTTGTGAAGGAAAAAATGAAGACAATCAAGCGATTATGAAGATATATTTTAGGTATTCCATTGGACGTCTTGCCAGAAGGAAACGAGAAATGATAGGCAGTATTGAATGGTCTGAAGGGTGGATGCCTGTCAGCTATAATTTAAAAGAACATGGCGTGTATGATGAAGAACGACTTCTGTATGCAACGAATGAGCAAACGTATTCCACCTTTGAAATCAATGCGACGAATGCGCTTGATGAGCAAGGACGTGGAGAGGGCTACGTGGTCCTTGTATTGGAAAAGCCAAATACCTCTCATATGTCCCGAGCGGGTGTTATTCTCGCTGTGACAGCCAATATGGTTACATATCAATTATCAGACTCGACTAGCTGGCACAATGATATGCTAGCGAACTAGCTATCCAATGTATTGGATAGCTTTTTTTGTATTTACAAGTAAAAATAGGCTGTTTATGGAACCAATTGCGGAAAATAACGTATAGAAAGAAGAAGGACTTGCAGGAGGAAGGAGGATATAGATGTCCGAACAACATAGCAAATACAATGATTCAAGGCTTGTCACAATAGATGAGCAAATATGTGCACTTTTGCAGCAACGAAAAGAGCAAGCTGCTCTTACTCCAGGCTTGCCTTCGGATGATACCATTTCGAAATGGGCACAGCAATATGGTTTCGATGATACTTTTTTAGCGTTGTTTTTCCAGTTGATTAAATCAGAAAAATACTATACTTCAAAGGTAGAACCTTCAGGCTTCCGTCACTATATCCCTGTATTGAAAACGGTAGCAAAGGGAGAGCGTTTGTATACGGTTTCTTATGTTCGTCAATATGACAATGCAAGTGTGGTGCAATTATTAATTGATTGGGATGAGCAGCAAGAACCTCAGCTAACGATTCAGCAAAAATTAGAACGAAAACATTTTGGTCTATACATTGATGCGTCCTATGAATGCCGAAGTAAAGGTACAGGTGGCTCAAATGGACATGAAAGCAGTACGTATGTGGTGACACCACCCTTGCCAGATGATTTAAGGGGACTTCATTTTGTTTTTACAGAATACGAGGATGCCTTTGAAGAAAAGCCGACAGGGTGGGCTATCACCATACAAGGTTAGGGGGATATTTAATGAAAAAATGGATGTTTCCACTTGCCCTCATCATCCTATTGACAGCTTGTCAAAGCCCCGAGCAGGAGATACATTATATCGCCAAAAGTGAGCATTGGAAAGCCATCTACCATAGTAATGGTGAGGTGGGCTTACGCTTATTTTATCTGGGAGATGATGATGATTTGGGGCCTTTAGAAATTACAATTGAGGGGACAAAAGAATCCCAAAATTTAAGTGATGTTCAGTTAAATAAAGATGGCTATTATTCCTTCACAAAAAAAGAAAGTGAGAAAATCTTTAAACGAGAAACAAAGCCAATGATCCATGTAGAATGGCAATCTGAAAATGAGACCTTAGAAGTGAAAAATCATTAGGAGATAATAATAAAATGCGAATTGAACAGCGCGAAGATATAGTGATTATTGATGGGCTAGAAATCATCGGTACGATTCAAAAAAATCAACAATGCCCGAGTTGTCAAAATTCCATCATCTATGATGACACGTTTGATAGTTATTTTTGTGCGATGTGTAATGAGTGGCAAGAGGAGGCATGTGATGACCCGCATTGTCACTATTGTGTTCAACGTCCAGAACGCCCATTGCAAGTCCGTCGCTAAATTTTTTTCTTTTTTAGTGTTTGACAAAGAATTCACTATTCGTTATAGTAATTAACAATTTCATACAAAATGAAATGGGCAATGATAAGGACAAGAGATGCGATTAACCATTTATAGAGAGGGGGGCCTTGGCTGCAAGCTTCCTAATGTCGTACTCCCATCTTACTACCTTGGAGCCGTGCTTGGAAACTTGCACCGTTTTTTGCGGCGTTACAGCAAAATCAATGAGCCACTAGCTTATAAACTAGTGGGAATTTGGGTGGAACCACGGGTAATCAACACATACTCGTCCCTTCTTAGGGGCGGATATGTGTTTTTTTTATCTACACAATTATGCCAAGGTGTAATTGATTTTATTACTAAAAGGAGTAGAGAAACATGTCAAATCAACGTATTCACATTCAATTTCCAGATGGTCAACAACAAGCATTTACTAAAGGTGTGACACTAACCGATATTGCACAAGCGATTCGTCCAGAGCTTCGTAAAAAGGCAGTCGCAGGGAGTGTTAACGGAACCATCATTGATTTGACGCGCCCGATTATGGAAGATGCACAAATTACATTGTACGATGCAAGCTCAAAGGAAGGGATCGAGGTCATTCGCCATTCTACGGCCCATTTATTAGCGCAGGCAATTAAACGACTTTATCCACATGCACAATTTGGAGTAGGACCAGTCATTGAAAATGGCTTTTATTATGATATAGATATTGCTGATACACTGACACCGAGTGATTTACAGCAAATTGAAAAGAAAATGAAGCAAATTGTACAGGAAAATATCCCGATTCATAGACGCGAGGTTTCACGTGAAGAAGCAAAGCAATTATTCGCCCATGATGCGTTAAAGCTTGAACTGTTGGAGGCGATTCCTGTAGATGAGCTAGTTACGATTTATGAGCAGGGAGATTTTTATGATTTATGTCGTGGTCCACATGTCCCGTCTACAGGCAAATTACAGCATTTTAAATTAATGCATGTGTCAGGCGCTTACTGGCGAGGCGATAGCAATAATCAAATGCTTCAGCGTATTTATGGCGTTGCCTTTGCTACAAAAGAGGAACTGCGCGATCATTTTATCTTCTTGGAGGAAGCAGAAAAGCGAAATCATCGTAAGCTAGGTAAAGAGCTATCGTTATTTATGTTTTCAGAGGAAGCACCTGGCATGCCCTTCTATTTAGCCAATGGTCAAATTTTACGCAATGAACTGGAATCGTATTTGCGACATTTACAAGCAAAATATGATTATAGGGAAGTACGAACACCGCTGATGATGAACCAACGCTTATGGGAGCAGTCAGGTCACTGGGATCATTATAAGGACAATATGTATTTCACACAGGTGGATGACCTAAGCTTTGCCTTAAAGCCGATGAACTGTCCTGGGCATATGCTGATTTTCAAAAATGCCTTACATTCCTATCGGGATTTACCTATACGTATGGCAGAATTTGGGCAAGTGCACCGACATGAATTTAGTGGCGCCTTGAATGGTCTGTTACGTGTACGAACTTTTTGTCAGGATGATGCCCATATTTTTGCAACACCACAGCAAATTGAGGATGAAATTGCACTGGCCTTAAAGATTATAGATGAAGTGTACAACGTCTTTGGATTTGCGTATACGATTGAATTATCGACACGACCAGATGATTATATGGGTGATTTGGCACTGTGGGATCAAGCAGAAGCAGCACTTGAAAATGTCCTAAACAATTTAGGTATTGCCTATACAATTAATGCAGGGGACGGGGCTTTCTATGGACCGAAAATTGACATCCATATTAAAGATGCGATTCAGCGCAGTCATCAATGTGCAACGGTTCAGCTTGATTTCCAGCTACCAGAGAAATTTGATTTAACGTATATTAATGAGCACAACGAAAGGGTGAGACCTGTTGTCATCCATCGTGCAGTGTTTGGCTCAATTGATCGCTTCTTAGGTATTTTAATCGAGCATTTTGGCGGAGCATTCCCAACTTGGCTGGCACCACAGCAAGTCCAAGTGATTGGGGTAGCTGAGGCACATCAAGGCTATGCCAAGCAAGTTGTTGAAGCTTTACAACAAGCAGACATCCGTGTGCAATTAGATGACCGCCAAGAAAAGCTCGGCAAAAAGATACGAGAAGCCCAATTGCAAAAAATACCATATATTGTGGTTATCGGTGATCGTGAGGTTGCCAACCGAACTGTAGCTGTTCGCAGACATGGTCAGCAAAATTCCACTGATAAGTCACTACAGCAATTAATAGAAGAAGTCACAGCAGCCATTCAACAAAAAAGTTTAGCTTAATTCAAGTAAAGAAAGCTTGCGATGAATGTTCGTCATTCATCGCAAGCTTTTTAATTGTTAAGAAATTTTTACTTCTATTTTTTTGAAATGACTACTAGAATCTACATGGTGTGCATACAATGAATTAAAGGTGCTTGGAACTTTCTTGAAAAAGCGAATGTCCCAGTATTACTTCTTGTGTTTCAGCGTCGATGACAAGAAATTTGCGATAGGATTCATCGGTATTGTGCTGAAAGGATGCTAAAAAATAAACTTGTCGATTGGGATGAATAAAAGTATGTTGAGAGAGGTCTATTGTTTCCTGTTTACCATCTGTTTGTAAATAAAAACGTTTTGTCGCATTTGCTACATCTTTAAAAGCCATCTTTTGACGAATATTCAATGAAGCATTGGTATATTCCTCATAAATCGCACGATTAAGCTGCTGATAAAATGTGTCCTCATCACGAAACGATTGAAATTGGTTGTTTGGATATTGATATAGTGTATTTATTTCAGTTGGTGTGCAAAGTGTGGGTGATGTATGGTCTACTGAATGTTGAGGTGGCAATAATATTTTGGAAACAACCATAAAAGTTAAGATGAATACGTGCATCATTCAACCTCCAAATGTTTTCTTATCAAAAACATCGCCTACTTTTTCATTCTCTATACATTCTGAGAAATGGCTAGGTGAATGCATGTATCATCCCCGATAAAACCAGCCAATAAAACATGGCCTGGCTTTATCATATCTATACTTTCTTCTATTATATGCCTCGTTATGATTAGGAAGCTTGTGCTTGTTTTAAATATCTATTAAGTAAGACATCCAATTCTTGACTGTAATCTACTACAATAGGGTGGGTGAAACCAAGATCCTTTGCTTTTTTATACATAATTCTTCGTTTGATCTCAATTTCCGCCTTCAAGAATTGTTTAAGTAATAAGTTAACCAAGATATTTTCCTCCTAATTTTTTATCCATATTCTTGAAATAAATTTTTATGACCTCGATTCAACTTTTTCATTGTATATCACTTATATTAAAAAAAATGTCACATTGTGTATCGTTTCTTAAATTCGTAATTTAGTCATAGATAGGGTACTTCATCCTATTTAGCCTGGTTGAAAATTTTTATATATTATAGATAAAAATTACTGTAAAATTCCCCTTTTATAGAACTTAATATATGACTTAAAACCCTATTCATGTGCTGGATAGGGTTATTCACGTTCTTTGTTTTAGAAAATATTAAGGGGGAAATGGAGAAGTCTTAAGTCTTTTATACTAAGAAAAAAGTTGTGATTAGAGATTGAATTTTCCGATAATTAATCGCGGAATTCATATCTTGTCACATTTTAGCAAATTCCCTTTTTTGTTGTTTAGAAATGGGGACATTTCATTGTCTATGGTGAAATGTTGAGAATTTTTGAAATTAATGGAATAATGGATGGTAGATGAGGTGATGCAGCGCATGATGAAAAAACTGGTTTCCATCATTGCTTTTTTAAGTTTACTAACGGCATGTGAAAGGGAGAAGCCCTTACAGGAACCGACCATTGTGTATGACATGGATACGACATCGACATCCACATCCACTGAATTTAGCTATGTAGCCGATTTATCTTTGGAAAAAAGAGAGGCCTATCAAGCATTTTTAAACGATGGAGAAATTCGTCATTTGCAGACCTTTTCGCCAGAGGAAATGCTGCTAATTATGTTTGATTTAGTGGAGGAACCTCGTATGGATGCATTGTATGCGATTACTTACAGCAATGATGCATTCCCCACAAAAGAATTGTTTGAGCAATACTATACGGATTCACTTGCAGGTGATTTGCTTGTTACCTATTTCATGTATAGATTTTATGATCGAATAGTGATTAATGAATCGAGCACCCCTGATTTACAGGTCGTTCAACTGGAAATTTCCGTTGGGAGTCAGCGCTACATAAAAACATACGCCCTGCAACAGCAAGAGGGGATTTGGAAGGTTCATTTAGCTACAGATCAAAGAGGAGAAACAGATGACTGAAATTTATTTTGTTAGACACGCACATGCTCATTATTCAGAGGATGAATATCATCGTCCACTATCTGCTCAGGGACAAAGGGATGCAGAGTGTGTCACAAATCTTTTGAAGCATCATCGAATCGACGCAGTTTATGCTAGTCCTTATCGTAGAGCCATTCAAACAGTGGAGGGGATTGCACAGGCTCGTCTTTTACCCGTTCAAACGATAGATGCTTTAAAAGAAAGACAACTTGCTACTGGGAAGCTGGAGGATTTTCATGCAGCAGTTCAACGGGTGTGGCAGGAGCCAAGCTTTGCATGGGCAGGTGGGGAGTCCAATCAACAGGCAATGGCTCGCGCTATTCCAAGTTTGCGAAACATCCTTCTCACGCATCCACAGGAGTCTGTCGTTATCGGTACACATGGCAATATCATGGCATTGATGATGCAATATTTTGATGCCCAATACGATTATGCATTTTGGCAAACGTTAAGTATGCCAGATATCTATCGATTAGCCTTTCAAGGGCTATCCTTACAGGAAGTAACACGCGTGTGGCAAGAGGACTGAACAAAAAAAGAGATACTACAGCAATCATAGTATCTCTCTTGTGCTATTCTGTTAATTCCTCTCCCAATCGGAGCGTAAGAGGCCAAATAAAACTACGTCATGGAATGTACCGAAGCGGAAAATTTCTTGGCGTAAAATGCCTTCTTTTGTGAAGCCACATTTTTCATAGGAGCGAATAGCTGCTGGGTTAAAGCTAAAAACCTGAAGCTTGATTTTCTGAACAGCTATATATTGGAAGATAAAATCAATAAGCGTTTTCATTGCATCCGTGCCATAGCCCTTGCCGTGCCACTCTTTCCCAATTGAAATGCCCACTGAGCAAGTGCTATTTTGCCAATTCACTGCATAAACGCCACAGGAGCCTATTAACTGTTGTGACGCTTTTTCATAGATACCGAAAAAGTATTCCTCCTTCTTTCCGCTGATACTGTTAAAGAAAGCGGTGTGATCCTCTACAGTTTGTGGAAAGGGAATCTCATCATTAGCAAGTAGCAAAGAGGTGATTTCGCTTTCGATTGCTATAAAAGCCTCTAGGTCAGCAGTAGTCATTTGTTGTAAAGTGATCGATTGACCTGTTAAAAATGTTTTCAAATAATGTTCCATTATTGTATTCTCCCTTATAGAAGGGCTGCAAGTAGCGTTACAACCCTACGATTGTTGGTAATATTTTCACGTCTACTGCATCTTTCACACTCATAAATCCACCCCTTTTTTTGTGCATACTTCCATAGTAGCATGAGGGACTAAGAGAATGGAAGAAATTATGTTAAAATATGTCATAGTTAAAGAGAGAGAGGGATTAAGATGCGCACAACATATTTTGCGAATTTATTACAATACTTACCACAAGAAGAGCAGCAACAATTACAACAGGCTTTTGGTGCTTCAGAGACACAAATTCAGGCCTTGTTAGAAGTATTTCCGAACTGCCCACAAGCTTTGGTGGAGCTATTACAGGATGTCAATGGTACATATTATTGTCAGCATGGGCAAGAAACGATCTGTGTTTTAGTGCTAGGCTCTGATTTAGGGGATTATCCGTATTATTTAAAATCGGTGGAGCAAATCGTGAAAGATTATCATGACAAGCGTGAAACAATTTATGAGCGCTATCAGGAATTTTTAGCGTATGTGGAAGTAGATGAAAAGATTAATATGCATGTCCCGTTAAATGAACGGCTCTGCTTTGCAGATTGTATGAATAATGGGGGCACATCAAGCCTATATATTGATTTTACGCCAAATGAAGCGGGACAAGTTGGCCAGGTGGTTCGTTATGTCCATGATCCTGATAGCTTTGAGGTGATTGCAGCTTCGTTTGAGGATTATTTACAGCAACTTATAGAGGGAGACTATGAATTCACCGCTATTTACGAGGAGGAATTCGAGTGACTATGCAGCTCATGTTCTATGAGGACAAAGCACAAAATTTAGTAGAACAATATACCCTAACAGAAGAGCAGCTACGCTATACAAAGTCTCCAAAAGAAAGGCATTGCACTTGCTAAGCAGGATAATAGTCGGCATGCCATTTTAGCAATGGACGGTAACAAGCTAGTCACGTTCTTTGTCTTACATGAAAAAGAGGGGGTGACGCCTTACTCCTCCAACGAACAGGCGCTATTAATCCGTTCCTTTTCCACTGATTTTTATGAGCAGGGCAAAGGCTATGCCAAGACAGCACTCCAATTATTGCCTGACTTTGTTCGCAAGCATTTCCCATCCATCAATGAGCTGGTGCTCGGGGTCAATGTACCAAATAGGCTGCTCAAGAACTTTATAAGCGATGTGGCTTTGTCGATGAAGGCAGACAGGCGATGGGACTTCGAAATGAGCTAAAGGTGATGAGCTACTATATGAAGGAGGTTGAAAATTGAGCCATCATATAATTGAAGCAAGAATGGAGCATTTACAAGCACTTTGTACAATCGATCAAGAAGTAATTGGAGATTCATCCAGAGCGGAAGAAATTCAGCAAGCTATCAAAGAGAAACGCTGTTTGCTATACCAATCCGCTGATACCATTGGGGGGTTTTTGCTATTTAGCAATGACTTTTTTGGCTATAGCTTTATTTCCTTAGTCATTGTCAAGCCGTCCGAGCGCAGAAAGGGGATCGCATCTGCCTTAATGACCGCTTATATCCAAATGGCTAAAACAGCAAAGGTTTTCTCCTCTACAAATCAGTCCAATAGGCGTATGCACCAGCTTTTTCATAACCTAGGCTTTGTCAAAAGCGGTTTTATCGACAACTTGGATGAGGGAGACCCGGAAATTATTTATATGAAACAAGCCTCACCACAAACATAGGGTGAGGCTTTCGTTTATTTTTTTGCTTTGATGAATAAAAAGGATGGTCTGCGTAGCTCCTTTTCAATAGAAGGAAGCTGTTGAATGGCTGCTGTGCTTGGAATTGGTTCTACGATTTTATCAATGGTTAACCCATGGGTAATCAATGTATTGACCAGTGTCGCTATAGTGCGATGATATTTGACAACACCATCCACCAACCATGTTTGCTCACGCAAGCCTTCTTCCTGGTAATGATCCACAGCATAGTGCAGACGTTGATGATTGTCATCATATACCCAATTATCATCTGTTGTATGACGAGCTGTAGCAATAGGATGCTCTACAGAGAAAATAAATACACCGTTAGGACGTAGCATGTGAGCAATTTGACCAATGACCGCATCGAAATCTTTGACATAATGAAGAGATAGGGAGCTGGTTATACAATCAAAACTAGCCGAAGGAGCCTCATAATCCTCTATTGCCTGTAGCTGATAGTCAATTTGTGAGTGGGCATGCTCCTGTTTAGCGACGGACAGCATATTGCTCGAAACATCTAATGCGGTTACGTGCTTGGCTTGATGGTCGATACAATACTTGGCGAAATCCCCCATACCACAGCCAATATCGAGTACCTGTAAATTTGTCAACGGTGGAAGTAAAGCCTTCATCGTGGGCTGCTCCAAAAGACGGTTATAATTAGATGCTTTTTGTCTCAATGTCTTGTAGTGATGAAAAAATATCGGATTATCATAAATATTTTGTTTCATTAAAAGCCTCCAGTTTATGAAACATAACGTTATGTTATTTGTGCGCATCATTATTGTCCCATGTAGATAGAAAAAGAAATAGACTTTTATTACAATTTTTTGTAAGATGTAGATAGAGGCATACCATTTTTTTTGATACAGTTATCTTCCATTTAATGGGACATTTTATCGTTCCCTCTACATAATGATTGATCCTACCAAGCACATCCCCATTTCCATGTCATAAAAATGTAACAATTTGAAAAAATAAAAATATTTAAAGGTAAAACATGGCACTTCTTACACGCTATAACGTTCTTACTATTTGGAAGCATATTCCGAAAAAGAGACGTTGGAGGGATTCTATTGAATCAAGAAAGTTTATTATCCATTAGTAGCAATGCCTTATTTATTGCCTTTATTCTACTACTCATTGCTATTGTGCCATTAGGGCTAGCAGTCAAATCAAAGAGAAAAACATTCGGTAAGCTTGGACTATTGCTCACTTATATAGCCTTTGCCCTACAGCTCGTGTACTTTGTTGTCAGATGGGTGGCGGTTGACCATGCACCTGTCAGTAATATGTATGAATTTATGACGTTCTTTGGCATCATGCTTACAGGAAGTTACTTAATTATCCATTTCTTATATAAGCAAATCGTGGTTGGCTTATTCACGATTCCTGTATCCTTAATCATCCTTGGTTATGGAAGCGTTTTCGCGAAGGAAGTATCGCCGCTTGTTCCATCATTACAAAGTAACTGGTTAACAATTCATGTCATGACTGTGGCCTTTTCTAGTGCCATTTTATCTGTATCCTTT
Source organism: Lysinibacillus sp. UBA5994 (assembly GCF_002429725.1). Lineage (NCBI taxonomy): Bacteria > Bacillati > Bacillota > Bacilli > Caryophanales > Bacillaceae > Lysinibacillus > Lysinibacillus sp. UBA5994. The sequence goes on from NZ_DJAU01000012.1 coordinate 347,203, forward strand.
GCTACAGGTTTAATTTACTTATTAAGAACGCTGGATGTTTCCAAAAAATCTATCAGTACATACGGGCTTGAGTTTGTGTTGTATTGTTTGGTGGTTGTCATTGGCTTTATTGGCGTATCGACGTTTTTCAGCCTTGCCACAGAAGAGGTGCAGGTACAATTCGATAATGCACAGGGACAGCAAGAAAAAGCCACTTACTCCATGATGCCCCTGATTGTCAGTAAAGGAGCCGTCACCGAGAAGGGTGAAGCAATCGGTGGTGTCGAAATCACAAATAAAATAGATGCCAAGAAATTAAACTCGATTGTCTGGGCATTTATTGTGGGTACTATTTTATATGGTGTCATTCGATTCATCACAAGAAAATCAGTGAGTGCCTTATTAAAGCCATGGACAAGCCGCGTACAGCCACAATTAATGGATGAGATTTCCTATCGCGCAGTTGTTATCGGCTTCCCATTATTTGCATTAGGTGGCCTGCTATTCGCCATGATTTGGGCGCAAATTGCCTGGAGTCGCTATTGGGGCTGGGACCCGAAAGAGGTGTGGGCATTAATTACCTTTTTATTCTACGCAGCCTTCCTCCATTTTCGCTTATCCAAAGGCTGGGAAGGAGAAAAAACAGCCTGGTTGGCCATCATCGGCTTCGGCATTATTGTGTTCAACCAAGTATTTGTCAATCTAGTCATTGCCGGCTTACATTCTTATGCCTAGTTAGAGGTAGGGGGTCTTGACTCCTAAGTGATCCTGACTGAGTGAGGAGGAGCCCGCTCTAAAGTGAGGAGAGAGCGCTCAAACTAGTCAGGTAACTGCTCCAACTAGTGAGAGAACCTCTTAGCTTTGGCCATCCTTTTCTTCTTATTAAAATATTCAACCTAAAAAAGCATTACGAAATGCATGTAGCACTTCGTAATGCTTTTTATTAATTATTTTTTGCGAAATAGTCTAGCGTTGCTTGACCTAAAACGTTGGCGGCAATTCGTAATGAGCGCTCGTCGATATCGAATTTCGGATGATGGTGTGGATAGACTTCCTCCCAATCAGGGTTTTTCGCCCCTGTGAAGAAAAACGCACCGGGGATTTCCTCTAAGAAATAGGCAAAGTCCTCACCGCCCATATTGGGATCAACTATTTCAACAGTCTCAACATCTGCAATTTTCTCTGCGGACGCCATTATATGCTCAGTCTCTGCATCATGGTTCACAACAGGCGGATAGCCTCGCACATATTCATACTCGTAATCGGCTTTTGTTAAATAACAAGTTGCCTTTAAAAGCTCTTCGATTTCATGCTCTAACAAACTACGCTCCTCCTCGTGGAAAGTGCGCACCGTACCCTTCATGTACACTTGATCAGCAATGACGTTGAATGGATTTAATGCCTCAATATGGCCAATTGATACTACTGCTGGACGTAATGGGTTGATGCGACGTGCCACAAGCTGCTGTAAATTTGTAATAAACTGAGCTGCAAGGACAATGGAGTCCTTGGTGTCACTTGGGTTTGAACCATGGCCGCCCTTGCCTTTTATCGTTATATAAATACCATCTGCTGCAGCCATTAATGGTCCTTTAGCTGTTTGCACTTTGCCAAGATCAGTGGGTGCCCATAAATGTGTCCCAAAAATAACATCTACACCTTCTAAGCAGCCATCCCTAATCATCGAAATAGCTCCACCTGGCGCAAGCTCCTCAGCATGCTGATGAATAAAGACGATTGTTCCTTCTAAATCATCCTTCATTTGATTAAACGCCTTCGCTAAGATTAAGAGGGAAGCTGTGTGTCCATCATGGCCACAAGCATGCATACGCCCTTTAATTTTCGATTGGAAAGGTAAGCCGGTTTCTTCCGTAATGGCTAAAGCATCAAAGTCTGCTCGTAACGCTACTGTTTTCCCTGGTTTTCCACCAACTAGCTTTGCCACAACTCCATTGCCACCTACACCTTCACGAACCTCATGACCTAATGCACGATGAAAGGCAGCAATGGTTTTTGGCGTTTCAACTTCCTCAAAGGAAAGCTCAGGATTTTCATGGAAATGACGACGAAGCTGTATTGTCTCTTCTTCATAATGCTTTAATAAATCTGCTAACTGTTGTTGTAATGTTGTCATTCTCTAACACTCCTTATTTTAAGTAAATATAATCTCCAGGGCCAAGCGGTAAACCTAGTAGGAACCAAATGGCGAAGAGGATAATCCAACCGATTGCGAAAAACACCGAGAACGGTAATAAAGAAGAGATAAGCGTACCAATTCCGATATTTTTATCATAGCGCTTTGCAAAAGATAGTAAAATTGCGAAATACGGTAACATAGGGGTAATTGGATTTGTAATCGAATCCCCTACACGATAGGCCATCTGGGTAACCGCTGGGGAATAGCCTAAGTATAAGAACATTGGTACGAAAATTGGTGCAAGTAAAGCCCATTTTGCAGAAGCACTGGCGATTAATAGGTTGACAAAGGCACAAATTAAAACAAATCCTATCATCATTGGTAAACCTGTAAAATTCAATGCTTGTAAAAGCTCTGCACCTTTAATGGCTAAAATAGAACCAATATTGCTCCAGTTGAAAAAGGCAATCATTTGTGAAGCGGCAAACGCTAATACAATAAATGGCGCCATATCTGCAATGGATTTAAAAATTTTCTCTGCAACTTCCTTATCGTTTTTAACCTCCTTCGCTGCTATTCCATAGGCAAGCCCAGGTAATAGGAAGAAGAATAACATGATAGGTACAATGCCTGCCATGAAAGGTGAGTTTAAAAAGCCACCTGTGGCAGGATCTCGTAAAAGACCGTTCGACGGTATGACTGTAAAAGCAATGACTAAAATATAAACTAGCGTTACGATTCCAGCCCACTTTAATCCTCTCTTCTCTAAAGCTGTCAATGGCTCTAGCTTTTCAATTTCACCGTGAAACGAACCAAAGCGAGGCTCTGTAAACTTCTTTGCAACCCATGTACCAATAATGACTAATAAAAACGTCGAAGCAATTAAGAAATAGTAATTCATCGTTGCACGACCAGTGTACGCGGGGTCTGCTATTTGTGCTGCTGATTCTGTAATCCCTAATAATAATACATCTAGAGAGCTAATTAATATGTTCGCACTGAAGCCTCCAGCTACAGCTGCATATGTAATAATTAAGCCTGCTAATGGATTTCGACCAATACTCATAAAAATCATGGCTGCAATTGGTGGTAAAATGATAAATGCCGCGTCAGCCGCTAAGTTACCAACTAAACCTGTAAAAATGATAAAAGGTACAATTAATTTTGTAGGTGCTGACATCACAATTTTCTTCATGACAGCTGAAATTAAGCCTGTTTGCTCAGCTAAACCAATACCAATCATTGTCACGATTACTAGCCCTAATGGAGCGAAGCCTGTAAATGTTGAAACCATCTGCGTTAAAATTAAGATAAGTCCTTCTTGACTTAGCAGATTTTTTACTTGAATGACATCTTCGGTCCCAGGTTGAACTGCTGAAATACCGAGCATGGATAAAACCCATGATAAAACTAGTACTATACCTGCTAGAATAATAAATAACGTGATAGGGTCCGGTAGCTTATTACCTGCACGCTCGATTTTATCTAACATATTGTCAATCCAAGATTTTTTCTTAATTGTTTGTGAATTCCCTTGCATAAATTTCATCTCCTTTTATACTTTATTAGACTTAACCTTTAAGAATCCAATGTCTCTATTTTAAGACATTGAAAATCTATGTCCTTTATACAAAGAAACCATATTTTCTGACTATTTTCAATATTTATTTTTTATTAAGGAGCTATATGTATGTATAAAATTAATGTTTTTACCGCAAAACGCTCACTTTCATGGGTTCAACAGCTTGAAAAAATTAAACCCTCTTTTTGTGAATTTCATTACTATGCTTATACTGATTTTGAACATTTGAATGAGCTTTTAGAAAAGTATTTGGAAGGGGGAGATGGAGCGCTTTTTAGCGGACAAATTCCATATTTTTATGCTCAAACGCATTTTCAAGAAGCAACGGTACCTATGCATTACTTTGATATTTCAGAGCGTGATTTTTACCGTACCGTTACGGAGCTTTTTTATGAGAAAAAGATTGCTATGAATCGCATTGCCATCGACTTTTGCTATGAGGAAAACGGCTATTTGGGCATTCATGAATGGTCGATAGGAAAAAAACCTTATCTTTTTAGCCAAACGATGAGCGAGTACGCAAGTAGCGATATTGTCGATAAAGCTGCTGAATGGCATCTACAATTGCATAAGGAAAACAAGGTTGATTTGAGCTTTACCCGCATTGCAGAAATACGTGAGCGCTTAGCTGATCAAAATATACCATTTATCGCTTTTTACCCGTCTCAATATGCCATGCAATTAACATTAGATCATTTTCTCAATCAACTGCGAATTCGACAGCTTAACCAAAATAAAGTAGTGGTAGTGCATATTTTAATTCCGATCGATAAATCGAATATAGAAGACCTAGAATATCGGCAAATTGCCTTATATAAAACTATATTAGATTTCAAACAACTGTATGCTAGCTCATTTATCGTACATCGTGAGGCATCGTTTATTGCCATTATCACGACGTATAAGCAATTTTTAAGTACAACGAATCGTTATTCACATTGTCATTTAGTTGATTTTTTAAATGAGAAGCTATCGTTTCCTGTCAGAATAGGGTGGGGAATTGGTGACTCTCTAATTGAAAGTCAGGAGTTTGCTAAAAAAGCCGCAACCCTCTGCTCTTCAAAGGAAACACAGGGATACATTATTGAAAATTCACGAGAAATTGGGCCTTTACTATATGGAACGATGCTACAGTTTGACGATGAAAAACAACAGCATCTAAAAAATTTAAGTACGACATATGATATTCCCTTATTACAATTACAAAAAATAGAAGCGATGCTGGAAAAACTAACGACAACGATCGTCAGTGGAGAACTGCTCAGTACACATCTTGGCATTACGGTACGCTCTGCAAACCGCATTTTAAAGCAGCTCCATGAGAAAAATTTAGCACACGAATTACCAAGCAACACGTCCACCACGCGTGGACGCCCAAAAAAGTATTATCAAATTCATTTATATTAGTCAGGATGGAATGGTTCATACGGTGGGGCTACCTGTGCAAGTTGATAGGATGAATAAATCCTGACACAGGAAAAAGAGACATCCATTTACGAATGTCTCTTTTTATATGCACGTCTATGTTAAGTGAAGATTATAGTTTCACTACATTCGTTGCTTGAGGTCCACGGCTGCCTTCTTCTACGCCGAATTCAACTTTTTGGCCCTCTTCTAAAGTTTTGAAGCCATCAGATTGGATAGCTGAGAAATGTACGAATACATCATTGCCACCTTCAACTGCGATGAAGCCAAAACCTTTTTCTGCGTTAAACCATTTTACTGTACCTTGTGTCATGTAAACACCCTCCCAAAAAAATTCAACAATCAATTGCTTCTATCACATATAAAAAACGTATTCAAAAGCTCGTATTACTTTTGAATACGTGTTTTTAATCATAGCAATGAAGTAATGTAATTATTACCCTTATTATAGTACAGAATTGTTTGTATATCCAGTAAATTCCGTTTTTAGTAAGGAAAAATTTACATTTGTAATCTAATAGTAAAGAAACGCTATTTCCTCATTATTTAATCCAGGCTTTTTCCTTCGCAACAATGACCGCCTCTGCCCGCGATTCTACATTCAGCTTGACGAATAGCTTCGATAAATAGTTCTCCACCGTGCGCTGGGTGACACCAATTGCAGAGGCGATGGCTTTATTTGTACAGCCTTGGGCAACGAGCTGTAGTATTTCCTGTTCCTTATCGCTCAGTAGAACCTCCTGCTGCACATTCGGCAGGTTGGTGCGTTGCTGAACAAAGTCTAAGAAATCGGCTGCCAGTAAAATCTCACCTCTTATGGCTGCTTGAATGGTTTGGATCACTTGCTCCTTTGTCGCTAGCTTTGATAATAGACCGTCAATTTTTTTCTCAATCAATAGCTCATAATAATCGGAAAGTTCGTAGCCTGTGTAAAGAATAATCAATGCATCTGCTTGTTTTTTCTTAATCATCTCTGATAGTTGAATGCCGTTGATTGGCTTCATATTGATATCAATGAGAAACAACTGAAAGGTAGCTGTATCCATTCTTGATAAAACGGCTGCGCAATCCTGTTCTGTTTCGATTTGAACATTGGCTAAATCCTGCAACAATGTTTTCGTACCATCTAAAACGACAGGATGGTCATCTATAATAAGTATGTTCATCATATGAATCCCCGTCCTCTTGTATTTGTATATAAATATGCATGCCCTCGTTAAGGCTCGATTGAATGGTAATGTCACCATTAAAAGCACGGACACGTTCGCGAATGCCATTAATGCCCATTGATGCAGAGGACTGTATTAAATCGTCAATGTCGCAGCCTATACCATTATCATCGTATCGAAGGATAAAGCCTTGAGGGATTGCTTGTAATTGAAGCGAAACCTCTGTTGCTTCAGCATGCTTGATTGCATTATTTAACAGCTCCTGAACAAGACGATAGACTACGAGATGCAGGGTGACATCCTGAAATTCTACACGATCAATTTGGGCGCTTAATAAAAAATCAGCCCTTATTTTTACCTTTTGAATGAGTTTTTTTAATGCCATTTGTAAACCAAAGGTATCCAATAGTGGGGGACTTAAGTTCTCGCAATATTCTCGTAAGTCCTTCGTTGCATTCAATAGCTGCTCGCGTATAGCTAGCACGGTCTCCTTCTGAATAGTAGGGGAGCCAGCTAGGACATCAAGCTCTCTGGCTAAATGAAGCTGCTCCTGCAAAATGGTATCATGTAATTCCTGTGCTAAAATACTCTTTTCCTTCTCAATAATATTCCATAGCAATTTATCGAGCCAAGGAAGCGGTGTATCGCTGGTATTTTTTATATGCTGAATTTCACGCACTAAATCCTCAATTTGCTGTAAGTTATTGATAAACATGGACACATACAGTGCAAGCAATTCTAACCAAAGCAGCTCTTCCTTTTGCAGAGCATGGCGTATTTCTAACATAATCTTTTCCTCACCAGCATCATGTAACAGTAAATGCGGATAGTAACTTACATGCTGTGGAGAATCGTCTGTTATTGTCCGGATATGAAACGCTGTGGTTCCAAGCTTCTCGGTGATTTCATATTTAAAACGATCCAATAATTCTTGTTGGTTTTTTGCTTTGCCCATACGCTGAACGGCTGCATATAAATTATGTACATAATTTCCAGTAGAAGAGAAGATAATTTTTCGATACTTAAAATCAATGCGTTCTTTTATATAAAAGCTTGCAATGATCACCATAAAGACAAGTAAAAAAATACTTGTGACATGGACGATGGATAGCTCCCCCATGAATAACAGGGCAATCCCTGCTGTCAACAGAAGCGCACTGAAAAAGGCTAGCGTTGAATAATAGCGTAATCGTGATAATTGGTATTCAATATCGAATAATCGTTCGTTCACCTGAATGAACAGAAAAGAGAACGGAATAAATAATAAAAATAATGCGGCGATTTCAGCGTGTAATATCGGCTTATGTCCTAATATTTCAGGTGTAACGAAGAATAATAAAAAGGGTAAAAACGGCACGATAAAGGCAAGCGCAATTAAACGAATTTTAGCCAATTTAGTACGTAAATAACTCGTTACTAAAATAAAAATTGCATAGACTACCAGGACAGCAAATAAACTTAGGTTCAATATAGGTGTGAACTCACGTAATGATGGCTCAACTTCCTCCATTAGATAAAAGCCAGGGATGAACAGTATTAATAAGTACAGCCATTTGCTGTGAGGGTAGGTCCACTTAATTTGTAGGTATTTGAAAAAGTGTTGTAAAAAGTGAATAAAGAGAACCATGCATAAAATAATACAGCTACTAATGACAAACATCCCAATCATATTTCCTCTAGCTGATGCGCCAGTACTGATATAGGCGGTCGAACAAGTTAATAAAAATAGGATCAATAAAAACGTTGAAAGATTATTTTGATTGCGTCGCCAAACATAAAGTGCGACACCAAAAGCTAGGAAAAAATAAAAGATAGGGAACAAAATTTGCAAATATAATTCTTCTGGCATGTCTCGATGTTTGACAGCAATGGTTTGAATACTCTTATCAGCCTTTTGGATCGTTAATGCATTGGCGCTTCTAACGATCATTTGCTGTTGAACGTAGCGATTCTCCATGGCTGGCTGCCCATCGATAGCCACAATAATATCCCCTTTTTCAATATTTTTTTGCTCTGCCCATAGAGGGTAATAGCTATCCACAAAAACAGGCTGACCGTTTGTCGTATCGAGAGTGAGACTCACAAAGGGTGTTTTGATGGTAATACCTAACACATAAATACCGAGTATTAAGTATGTAAGAAAAATACAATAAGTACATTTTTTCATTGTTAAACCTCTAATTTGCTTATGATCATAATCTCCTATATATTATCGCTAATTATTGATAAATTTGGAATACCGAAATAACGAGTTTCGGAAAACCACTATTGTTTTTTCGGAATAACGAAATAGTGTTTTCGGACATGGCTATGATAGGGTAAATTTAATCATTAGTGACGAATAGGGGGACTTCTGCGTGAAAAAAGGCATTTTAACACTTTTACTTTTTTTTCTCATCGCTATGATCACCATTCCATTGACCACGAAGGCCAAAACGGTGAATCAGGATAAAGTCGAGGTAGAAATTGGTCTCATAGGTAGTGATCATCATTTTGTCTATAAGATTCCGAAGCATTTACATAAGGATATGCCCTATGCAGAAATGAAAAATGGCATTCAAGCTTCCTTAGCTAATCATTGGAAAATTGGTGAGACTCGTTATGAGGCCAATAAATCCGATGTTGCCTATACCTTTTATATTCAGGATTTATTTCAAGAAAAGCAGGATGGTCAGCTAAAAGTAGCCATTCCCTATCGTCATCTAGTAGGGATGTTTGGCGAGCAAGATCCTATTCAATTGCGTATTTTAGCAAGTAAATTATCCAAGTGGACTGTCAATACAAAGGATTGGACAGCGCTTGGCTTTATGGAGCCCTTTACTTTTTTAAGTGAACGTGAATATGTCTATGAGGGGGCAGTCCAAGAGTTATTAAACCAAAGAGTGGGCCATTTTGATGGCACCATTCAAAAAAGTCAGTTGCTTTTATACAGTGTCATTTATTTTTGCTTTATGGCTATCCAACTGCTTGCTTGTCTTATTTTATCCAGACGGTTAAAAAGGAAAATCATTAAAAACCCAGACAATATGCATCAGTTCCGTAAACTCAATTACCTGTATCAATTGGTGCCGATTTTGATTATTGTCGCACAAATCGTGTTCCTTGTATTATCGGGTCTGATTACAGCATTTGGATTATACTTTAGTCCTGGCATTGATTTATTAGTGATTGTTGGACCTGTTTTATTAAATATCATCCTGCTGCCCACTTTTTTTGTCACAACAGAGAGTGAAATTTCAAGGGAGCTCAACAATAATTCGTTGTGAAATGGTATAATGATCAACAGCAAACTTGAAGGAGCTGTTGAAGAAAAATGACGCATCCAGAATTCGCGTACTTAAATTTACTACAACATATATTAGAAAATGGCACAAAGAAAGAGGATCGAACGGGGACAGGTACATACAGTGTCTTTGGGTATCAAATGCGTTTTGATTTAAGCAAAGGTTTTCCTCTTCTAACGACAAAGCGTGTGCCCTTTAAGCTTGTAGCAAGTGAATTATTATGGTTCATTAAAGGGGATACCAATATCCGTTACCTATTGCAGCATAATAACCACATCTGGGATGAATGGGCATTTAAAAAATGGGTGGAATCTGATGAGTATAAAGGTCCTGATATGACAGATTTTGGTCGACGCTGTTTAGTAGACGAGTCATTTAACGCATTGTATCAAAAAGAACTTGCCTCATTTTGTGAACGTGTCTTAATAGATGATGACTTTGCACAGCAATATGGAGATCTCGGAAATGTCTATGGCAAACAATGGCGCCATTGGACAACCTCTGATGGCGATAGCCTTGATCAGCTACAGGATGTCATTCATCAGATTAAGCATCAACCTGATTCACGCCGTATCATTGTCAATGCATGGAATCCTGAGGATGTCATTAATGCGGGCGCAAAGGGCAGTAAAGCTGCATTACCACCGTGCCATGTGATGTTCCAATTTTATGTAGCAAATGGTAAATTAAGCTGCCAGTTAATGCAAAGAAGCCTTGATACATTATTAGGCTGTCCATTCAATATTGCGTCTTACGCCTTATTAACACATTTGGTTGCACATGAGTGTGGCCTAGAGGTTGGCGAATTTATTCATAGCATTGGGGATGCACATATTTATGCAAACCATGTGGAGCAAGTGAAAGAACAGCTATCACGTGAGCCAAGAAACCTACCAACATTGCACATCAATCCAAATAAAACATCCATCTTTGATATAGAGCTTGAGGATTTATCGATTGAAGGATATGATCCACATCCTGCGATTAAAGCACCAATTGCCGTATAATGCTAACAGCAGCCATTTTGGTTGCTGTTTTTTTCAAACAAAGATCTAGGACTAACTATTTGTTTTACGAAATAGGCAAGTAGTTGGATGACTGGATGAAAAGAAATTAATTATAGTTATTATGGTATAATTAGCATTATTTGGTATAATGGGAATAGTCCATTATATTGTAGGGGTGATAGTTGTGAAAAATACAATGGTACTTCTAGTAGATGAATATGATCGACAGCAAAGCGAGCCAGAACAAAGCATGGGTTCTGTGCAACATGCATATTCTTGTAACAAGATCGAATTGTCGCAGCAGCAAATTCAAGAAATGATGCAAATCATCGAAGAGATTCGTTTGAAAGATTATAAAGATACACTATAAATGTAAGCGCCTCCTAAGCTATAATGGCTATGGAGGTGTTTTTTTATGAACGTTATTTTTATCGATTCTTATTCTGGGGAAGAGCTGCTACATATGGTGTCACAAGATGTAGCAGGCATTTTGGCAGCAGCGCAAGGAGAAAGTGTGACATTTCCTGTAGGTCACTTTAAATATGAATTTCATAATTTAGATTTTTATGAGGACAACGGTCAAATACGACAGGAATTAGTCATTTACGTAAAAAAAATATAAGCGATACATTAGCAACAGCATAACGGGGAACAATATATACAGGTGACAGGGCTTGACTTTTTTCTGCACCTGTAACTATAATAGTTACAACAGGTGGTGATACATATGGTGAACAGTCGATTTTCGGTGGCGATCCATATTCTTTCGCTCATTGCTACAACCTCTGATAAAAGTCTCCTTACGTCCGATTTTATAGCTGGAAGTGTGAATACCAATCCAGTAGTCGTAAGAAGAATGATTGGTGTGCTAAAAAAAGCAGGCTTACTTTCTTCTCATTCTGGCATGGCTGGCTATGAGCTATTAGTAGAGCCAAAGGATTTAACACTGCTAGCGATTTATCAGGCAATTGATGGGCCAGAGCAGCTATTTGCCATTCATGATGAGCCCAATCCAGCGTGTGCAGTAGGTCAAAAAATCAAGCATACATTAGAGGGTGTCTATACATCTGTGTGGCTGGCAATGGAAGAGCAATTACAAGCACAGACGCTACAGGATGTGCTAGATCAGCTTCGTACTTAGACGGAGATGGTCTTCTTGTATCTAACCTGTAACTAAAATGGTTACAACTAAACCTTAGGAGGAATAAATCATGAAAATTGCCGTAATTGGTGCAACAGGAAAAGCTGGACAAAAAATAGTAGAGGAAGCGGTACAACGTGGTCATGAGGTCACAGCCATCGTTCGTTCAGCAGCAAAAGTGACAGCTGCTATTCCAGTAATTGAAAAAGATGTGTTTGATGTGACGCAAGATGATGTAAAAGGCTTCGATGTCGTTGTCAATGCATTCGGTGCTCCAGCTGGACAAGAAGATTTACATGTCAAAGCTGGTCGTCATTTAATCTCGATTTTCCAAGGTATTCCTACAAAATTAGTGGTTGTAGGGGGAGCGGGTAGCCTATTTGTGGACCCAGAGAAAAAAGTGCGTGTGATGGATACACCAGATTTCCCAGCCATGTATTTAGCAACAGCGCAAAATCAAGGACAAAACCTACAGGATTTACAACAATCATCCATTACTTGGACATTTATTAGTCCATCTGCATTTTTCGATCCAGAAGGACCACGTACAGGTCACTATACAGCAGGAGTCGACCACTTATTAGTAAATGACGCGGGGGAAAGCTATGTCAGCTATGCCGATTACGCAGTGGCTGTCGTCGATGAATTAGAAAACCCACAGCACGTTAATAGCCGTTTCACAGTAACGTCAAATAAATAATAAAATGCAACCGAGCGTAGGAAATGCGCTCGGTTTTTTGTGATTTTTTTGCTTTTTTGAAGGATTTTTTTCGTTTACAGAAAAATGACTGTTTACAATACGACTTTTATTAGCTACTATCAAGTGTGAGTATTACATAAAAGGAGACGACAATAATGTCAACACAACGAATAGAAAAAGATTTTTTAGGTGAGCGCGTATTACCAGCAGAGGCGTATTACGGAATTCAAACACTACGTGCTACGGAAAACTTCCCAATTACAGGCTACACAATTCACTCATCACTTATTAAAGCAATGGGGATTGTGAAGAAGGCAGCTGCATTAAGTAATATGGAAGTACACCTATTATCAAAAGAAATTGGTGAGGCAATTGTCGAAGCAGCGCAAGAAGTGATTGATGGCAAATGGGATGCTGAATTTATTGTAGACCCAATTCAAGGTGGTGCAGGTACATCCATCAATATGAATGCCAATGAGGTCATCGCTAACCGTGCCCTAGAAATTTTAGGGAAAGAAAAAGGTGACTATCACACAGTAAGCCCAAACAGTCATGTCAATATGTCACAATCAACAAATGATGCTTTCCCAACAGCTATTCATATCGCTGTGTTAAATTTAATAGATGAATTATTAGTAACGATGGATTATATGCAATCCGTTTTCCATCAAAAAGCAGAGCAATTTGCTCATGTCATTAAAATGGGACGTACGCATTTACAGGATGCCGTGCCAATCCGCTTAGGACAAGAGTTTGAAGCTTATTGCCGCGTGATCAACCGTGATATCGTACGCATTCGTCAAACTCGCCCGAATTTATATGATGTGAACATGGGTGCAACGGCTGTCGGAACAGGCTTAAATGCCTTCCCAGACTACATTAAATCTGTTGATGAGCATCTTGCTGAAATTTCTGGTTTACCATTAAAAGGTGCAACGCATTTAGTGGATGCAACACAAAATACAGATGCCTACACAGAAGTATCAGGCGCTTTAAAAATCTGTATGATTAATATGTCTAAAATTGCTAATGACTTGCGTTTAATGGCTTCTGGTCCTCGCGCAGGCTTAGGAGAAATCCTGTTACCAGCTCGTCAACCAGGTTCTTCAATTATGCCAGGTAAAGTTAACCCAGTTATGCCTGAGGTGCTGAATCAAGTAGCCTTCCAAGTAATTGGGAATGACCATACAATTTCTCTAGCATCGGAAGCTGGTCAATTAGAATTAAACGTAATGGAGCCTGTATTAGTGTTCAACCTAATCCAATCGATTAGCATTATGAATAATGTATTCCGTGCGTTTACAGAAAACTGCTTAAAAGATATTGAAGCAAATGAAGAGCGCATGAAAGAATATGTAGAAAAAAGTGTAGGCGTGCTAACAGCAGTTAACCCTCACATCGGTTATGAAGTAGCTGCTCGTCTAGCACGTGAAGCTATTTTAACAGGTCGTTCAATTCGTGAGCTTTGCATTGAAGAAGGCGTCCTAACAAAAGAACAATTAGACTTGATTTTAGATCCATATGAAATGACACACCCAGGTATTGCGGGTTCTAGTATCATGAAATTAAAATAAAACGAGCAATTATGGACTGTAGACATGCCCTAAAAGGCTGTCTATAGTCTTTTTTTGTAGACCTTTTCTCATATAAAATAGAGCGTATCCTTATGTATTTTAGGATTATTCAACTATAATAATGGTATGGAAGACATATTTTAGTTGGGGGAATTTGTAATGAGTTTACGAAAAAAGAGTTTACTTGGCTTTTCCGTTTTAAATGTTTTAATGATCGTTATTTTATTTATCGATTTAGCCAATGTAACGACATTGGATTGGTTTTCTACCGTGTTAACGATTGTAGGAATTGCTATTACACTATCTTACACAGTGTATGTCCATTACAAAGTGATACAGCCTATCAAACAAATCACAGAGGCTGCACAAGGAATTACGGCAGGTCAATTAGATACCGTTGTCATTGAGGTTCGTGATAATGGTGAAATTTCTCAACTAGCACAATCCTTTTTAGAGATGCAGGAACAATTACGAACAATGACACAAAAAATTGCGCACAGCTCTACAGATTTATCGGCAAGCATCGAGGAATTATCTGCGAGTACGAATGAAATTACGCTTGCTGTGGAAGAAGTAGATCAACAAATGGAGAAGACGTCAGAGGGCTTGAAGCAAGCAGCACAATCGGCTAATGATAGTGCTAAATCTATGCAAGAAACCGTTGATGGCATTGAGCGAATTACAGTAGCCACACAAGATGTGTTTGTGCATGCGAAAGATGCTAGCGAGATAGCAGGAAATGGTGCAAATATTTTACATGTGGCAAAAGAGCAAATGCAATTTATTTCCTCTTCAACAGAAAAAACAAGTGGATTGATGCAGCAATTATCCCTTAAAATGTCAGATATTAAATCAATGACAGATATGATTACTACCATTACAGATCAAACAAATCTACTAGCATTAAATGCGGCCATAGAAGCAGCACGCGCTGGGGAGCATGGTAAAGGCTTCGCCGTTGTAGCTGAAGAAGTGCGTCAATTAGCAGAACAATCAAAGCACTCTGCTACGCAAATTGTGGATTTAGTTGTAGGAATAGAAAGTGATACAAAACAAGTAGCCTCATCAGTAGAAGATGATTTGAAAAATGTTCAACAAGGAGTGTATGTCATTGACGAAGCGACAAAATCATTTGGCACAATTTCACAGCATGTTAGTCAGATGACAAGTCAGCTAGAGGATATTTCGACGACAGCTGAGCAGCTTTCAAGTAGCGCCAATGAAGTGGCATCCACTGTGACAACCATCGCAGCTGGCATGGGCAAGCTATCGAATTATACAGAAGCTGTTTTACATTCAATGGATGAGCAAACAGCCTCAATGCAAGCAGTTAATCATGTCACACAGGATTTAAGTGTCCAAGCGGATAACTTACAAAAGTTAACAAATCAATTTCATGTCTAGGTAAGAAATTGATATTTTCAAGATTTTTTAGCCCTGAAATAACTATCACATATTGATAATTTTATAAGTTTTTTAGTATAATTTTTATCTTCCTGTCACACATTCGAGAAGAGGCTTTTTTACAGACGACCAATTTTCTGTAAAATATGCCTCTTTTTTTATTATTTATTTCGTAAACTTGTAAATTAACAGATAAATAAAAATGTTGAATTTTCTAATCGAGTTTCTTATAATGGACTAGCTGTTACCTCTATTACTCACTTCAACTATTGCAACCCGCACTCGCCGGGTCAACAAGTCATTTCTATTTCTCTTCGCATATCCCTTGCGAAATTATAATTTGTAAGACAACAACTAAATGTAACTAAAACTGAATCGTAAGACCATTACAAAAAATTGAAAGGAAGTCATGCCTCGAAAAAATATTATTGAAAGATAATTCTGAATAAAAGAAAGAGAGAGATTGGATTGAAGCTATCACCAGTTGAACAAGAAAAATTACTCCTCCATGTGGCAGGAGAACTTGCGCTGAAAAGAAAAGCTCGGGGCTTAAAGCTGAATTATCCAGAAGCTGTCGCTCTAATTAGCAGTTTTATTATGGAAGGTGCTCGAGATGGTAAAACGGTAGCACAGCTTATGAGTGATGCCAAGCATGTACTGACAGCAGAAGATGTGATGGAAGGTGTCGGGGACATGATTTCAGATGTGCAGGTTGAATGTACATTCCCAGATGGGACGAAACTGGTCACAGTTCACCGTCCAATTCAGTAAAAGGAGTGTTTGTGAATGATTCCTGGAGAAATTCGACCGAAAAGCGGAGAGATTGAGATCAATGTGGGTCGAGCGACGAAAAAGGTATTGGTGGCGAACACAGGTGACCGCCCGATACAAGTAGGTTCCCATTTTCATTTTATTGAAGTCAATAGATTTCTAGCGTTTAATCGACAAGATGCGATTGGTATGCATCTCAATATTCCATCAGGTACAGCCGTGCGATTTGAACCTGGGGAAGAAAAAGAGGTGGAGCTTGTCGAATTTGGTGGTAAACAACATGTCTTTGGCTTAAATATGCTAACAGAGGGCTCTACCCACCATAAGGACGAAATTTTGGACAAGGCAATTGAAGGTGGCTTTAAAGGAGCGGAAGAAAAATGAAGGTAACACATGAAGCTTACGCAAAAATGTTTGGTCCCACTGTGGGTGATAAAGTCCGTTTAGCCGATACGGATTTATGGATTGAAATTGAGAAGGACTATACTTCATACGGTGATGAGGGGGTCTTTGGTGGTGGTAAATCACTACGTGTCTCAATGGGGCAAAATGGTAAAAATACACGCAATGAAGGTGTGCTGGATACAGTTATTACCAATGTTGTGATTATCGACTATACAGGGATTGTAAAAGCAGATATCGGTATCAAAGATGGTCGTATTATCGGTATAGGGAAAGCAGGCAATCCGAACAGTATGGATGGTGTGGATCAGGATATGATCATAGGTGTGGGAACAGAGGTTTATGCAGGCGAAGGGCTTATTGCAACAGCAGGAGCAATCGACACGCATATCCATTTCATCAGCCCTGATCAGGTGGAAACAGCATTATTAGCAGGGACAACGACATTTATAGGCGGTGGAACAGGTCCAGCAGCAGGCTCAAAAGCGACAAGCTTAACGGCTGGTGAATGGCATCTGCATCGCATGCTACAGGCTGTAGAGGGATTCCCCATCAATGTTGGTTTGCTTGGAAAGGGTAGTGCATCTGATCCTGCGCCTATTATCGAGCAGGTTCGTGCAGGTGCGATCGGGTTGAAAATACATGAGGACTGGGGTGCCACACCAGCTGCACTCGATCAAAGTCTATCGGTGGCAGATGAATATGATATTCAAGTTGCCCTCCACTCCGATACATTGAATGAAGCAGGGTTTGTAGAAGATACAATCAATGCGATTGATGGCCGTGTCATTCATATTTTCCATACGGAAGGTGCGGGTGGCGGTCATGCTCCAGACCAATTAGTGATGGCATCCTTACCTAATATTTTGCCAGCATCGACGAATCCTACGAAACCGTTTACGACAAACACGATTGATGAGCATTTAGATATGCTGATGGTTTGTCACCATCTAAAGCATGATGTACCAGAGGATGTGGCATTTGCAGATTCACGCATACGCCCAGAAACAATTGCAGCAGAAGATATTATGCAGGATTTAGGGATTTTGAGCATCATGTCTTCCGATTCACAAGCGATGGGACGTGTTGGTGAGGTCACAATCCGAACGTTCCAAACAGCAGACAAAATGAAAAAACAGCGTGGTCCATTACCACAGGATGAAGGCAAGGATCACGATAATTATCGCGTTAAGCGTTATATAGCAAAACTAAATATTAACCCAGCTATTGCCCATGGCATAAGCCATGAAGTAGGCTCGCTGGAAGAAGGTAAATTAGCGGATATTGTCTTATGGGACCCAGCGTTCTTTGGGGTGAAGGCGGAAGTTGTCATTAAGGCTGGTATTGCTGTGTATGGCATAACAGGTGATCCAAATGCTTCCATTCCTACACCACAGCCAATGAAAGGCCGTCGAACATATGGTTTCTACGGTCAAGGGCCACAGCATTGCGGCATGACATTTTTACCGAAAATTGCTGTGGAAGAAGGCTTGCCAGAAAAATTAGGCCTAAAACGAATGATTGGCACGGTTTCAAATTGCCGAAATATTCGTAAAGCTGACATGAAGCTTAATAATGCCACTCCGCAGATTGATGTTAATCCAGAAACCTATGAAGTGAAAATTGATGGGGAGCTAGCAACATGTGAGCCAGTGGATGTACTTCCAATGGCACAACGCTATTTCTTATTCTAAGCACATGATATGAGTGTAACAGCGAATACAAAGAAAAAGAGGAGCTAAACCATATGTTAATAGAAAAAATTATTGGCAATATAGCGAATGAAGAAGAACATCCACAAAAGGCAACGGAATGGATTGAGCTAGAGTGGGAGGAATTAAGCAAACGCATTCTTCGCACAGCAACGGATCAAGGAACAGATATCGCTTTACGTATAGAGGGTGAAGAGCCTCTACAATATGGTGACCTATTATTCGAGGATGAGCAACGACGAATTGCAATTCGTACAAAATTGGAGCCAGTTATCGTCATTACACCAAAAGATATGTATGAAATGGGGAAAGCTGCCTTTGAATTGGGCAACCGTCATACTCCTAGCTTGATTGCAAACAATGAAATCATCGTACGAGCAGATCATACGATTAATCCATTATTAGATGAAATTGGGGTGCACTATGAAACAACTGAACGACGCTTCAAGCAACCGTTCAAATACCGTGGACACGCTCACTAATTTATCCTTATTACAATTATTGCAAATTCATGACTCCGCATTTCCAATCGGTTCCTATACACATTCCTATGGTATGGAAACGTATATTCAGGAAGATATCATTCGCACAAAGGAACAATTAGTTGAGTTTTGTCAGGTCTATTTATTTCACAATGTAGTTTACGGTGATGCAATTCTTATTCAAGAGGCATTCCATGCAGCTAAAAGAAGAGATGTTGCTCATCTTATTGAGCTCGACCAACTTTGTGGGGCAATGAAGCTAGCGAAAGAATCTAGAGATGCTAGTGTCAATGTAGGGAAGCAATTTATGCGAACAGTAGCCCCTCTAATGGAGAGTCCTTTTTTATTGCAATGGAAAGAGAAGATTGACCATGAAGAAGTAAAAGGCCATTATGCAGTTCTCTATGGGATTTATTGTGAAGCACTAGGTGTGAACGTTTTTCATGCAATCATGACCTTTATGTACGCATCAATTAGTGGTTTAGTGCAAAATGCTGTCCGTGCTGTACCCTTTGGTCAAAATACAGGTGTGCAAGCATTACATGAGCTATTAGCCCCTGTGGAGGAAGCAGCCGAAACGGTGTTGACGTTAACAATGGATGATCTAGCCAATAATGCACTAGGTATTGAACTGGCGTCCATGAAGCATGAGTTTTTATTTTCGAGATTATTTATTTCATAGAAAGCGAGAGGATATACATGAAACCAGTACGTATTGGTATCGGTGGGCCTGTTGGATCAGGCAAAACATCTTTAGTCGATCAATTAACACGGGTAATGCATGAACACTACAACGTAGCTGTCATTACCAACGATATTTATACAAGAGAAGATGCGCAGTATTTAATCACAAACGGTGTGTTAGCAGAGGAGCGAATTATTGGAGTAGAAACAGGTGGTTGTCCACATACAGCCATTCGAGAGGATGCATCCATGAATTTTGCTGCCATTGATGATTTGAATAAGCGCTTTCCTAATTTAGATATTATATTTATTGAAAGCGGTGGCGATAATCTATCGGCAACATTTAGTCCTGAGCTCGTGCATGGCTATATTTATGTCATTGATGTGGCAGAAGGACAGGACATCCCACGTAAGGGTGGTCCAGCGCTAACACGTTCAGATTTATTGCTAATTAATAAAACTTCGCTAGCTCCTCATGTTGGGGTTGATCTGGAGCTCATGGATCAAGACGTGAAAAAAATGCGTAGTGGACGTCCATATATTTTTGCGGATGTTCGCTCCCAAACAAATGTAGATAAGGTGGTTGAATGGATTCAGCACCATTTGTTACTTGAAGGTGCCGAAGCAGTTGAAGAAGATGTTTAACCCTAGCAAAGTTAATCATTTTGGCAAATTAGAGATGGCCTTTGAACCGAGACGGGGCTATACACGACTGGTTCATGTGTACCAGCAACCCCCATTAAAGGCCAGTCGTGAACTATACGAAGGCAATCATCCAGCAGCCACCGTTTTTATCATGGAATCCTCAGGGGGCATGGTTGCGGGAGATCGCAATGAAATTACGGTTACACTAGCGCCAGATAGTCAGGTGAAGCTAAAGCAACAATCAGCATTAAAAATTTACCCTTCTCACAATGGTGAGTTTTGTACACAAGCTATAACGGTGGAACTTGCAGAGCAGGCGAGATTAGAATGGCTCCCTGAAGTGACGATTCCATTTGAACGAGCAAAATTTCAGGTACATACAACCATTCGTATGAAGGAAAGCTCGACATTGATCTGGGGAGAAATTGTTGCTCCAGGTAGAGAAATGCGAGGAGAAATCTTTGACTATCAAACATTCCAATCCAAATACAAGATCTATGTAGAGGATACTTTGATAGCTTATGACTCGTTGCAGTTTAAGCCGCAGGAGATGAATTTTGCCGAAATCGGCTTGCTTGAAAAGGCACGCTATATTGGTTCTTTGTGGATTGTCTCTCCATCGGTTAACAAACTTCCAATAAGGGATTTACAGGATCAAATCCAACAGGAAAAGTCCCTTCAGGCGAGTGTGACAAAATTGACAGATCAAGCCATTCATTGTAGATGGCTTGCCAAGGAGCAACGAACACTTCACAAAGAAATAAACCGCATGTTCGAGTACATCGCAGCATTGCTGTAATTTCTGTTGTGATAAAGGAGATAGTAAATTGAAAAAGTTTTCCGTATTGATACTTTTGATGGTGCTAGCGGTAGTTTTTGTGGGCTGCTCGTCTAATCAAGGAGGAGAGAAACAACCGACAGCTACATCATCTGCCCAGGCAAATGAGCTTGTTTTTGCCTCAGAGTCTGAGTTTGCAGGCTTAAATCCTCTTTTGGAGGAAACCAATTTAGATGCCTTTTTATTTAGAGGTCTGATGCGCTTTGATGAGCATAATGTACCCATCAATGATATTGCTCAAAGTATTAAAATATCAGATGACCAGATGACTTATACCATTTCGATTCACAGGGATGTAACCTTCCATGATGGGCACCCATTAACGGTGGACGATATTATGTTTACCATTAACAGTATTTTGGATGATGCAAACGGTTCATATTTAAAGTCTGATTTTAGCCATGTTGTGTCAATGGAAAAGGTCAATGACATGACGATGACTATCCAATTAGATGAGCCATTTACACCGCTATTAGACAAATTAACGGTGCCAATTTTACCAAAGCATGCCTTTGAGGGGCAAGAGATGAGAACCGCTACATTTAACCAGCAGCCAATCGGTGCGGGTCCGTATATGTTTGAACAATGGGACAAAGGGACAAGCCTGACACTAAAGGCATATCCATCTTTCTTTGGCACAAAAGCTTCTATCGAGAAAGTAATTTTTAAATTTATCCCCGATAGTAATGTGCGTGCGCTCCAGCTAAAATCGGGTGAGGTCGATATAGCGTTACTAGACCCGAATCAGGTAGAGGAGCTATCGAAGGTTGAGCATTTAAAGCTATACGAGGTGGAATCAGCAGATTATCGTGGTGTTCTCTTTAATATGAAGTATCCTATTTGGCAAGACGTTGCTGTTCGCAAGGCCATTAGCTATGGGACAGATCGTGCAGGTATTGTCAAAGGCATTTTACATGGATACGGTACAGAAGCATACTCACCGCTACAAAAGCATGCCTTTGTAAACGCCAACATTGAGCATTATAAATATGACCTTGATAAAGCAAACGAGCTACTCGACCAAGCGGGCTGGCAACTAGCTGAGGATGGTTTCCGCTATAAGAATGATCAAAAATTAGCATTTACTATTACGGCACCTATTACTGACACAGTGCGTGTGAACATGGCTAATTATGTGGCAGAAGGCTATAAAGAGATTGGGGCAGATGTGCAAGTAGCTGCACTCGATTGGAGCAATATTGTCATTGAAGAAACAGAAGCCTTTATGGTTGGCTGGGGAAGCCCGTATGATGCTGACCATCATACGTATAGTCTCTTCCATTCTGGTGAATCCAGTCTCACAAGTGCTGGCTACAATTATGGTAGCTATAACAATTCGAAAGTGGATGCATTGCTAGAGGAGGGGCGTACAACCGTTGATCCTGAAAAACGTAAGGAAGTCTATGGGGCATTACAGGAGGAGCTAGCACAAGATCCACCATTCGCCTACTTTGCCTATGTGGATGCTGTGTATGGTATTAATCAGCAGATTAGTGGCGTCAAAGAGCGCATTTTAGGTCATCATGGGGCAGGCTTCCTCTGGAATGTCGAGGAGTGGAAATGGCATGATCGCTAAATGGATCGGGAAGCGCGTGATAATGGGGACAATTGTCCTCATTATCGTGAGCTTCCTCTCTTTTTTCCTGATGCATGCGGCTCCTGGTAATCCAGCTGCAGCGTATTATGGTGGCAATGCCCAAACGTTATCGACAGCGGAGAAAGAACGCATTGAAACAGCTTTTGGTCTGGATCAACCGATACTCTATCAATATGGTGTGTGGCTCCGTGAAGCGATGCAAGGAAATTTAGGCTACTCGGCAAAAGAAGGCAGACCAGTAGCGACAATTATACAAGAACGTTTACCAAATACATTACAGCTCGTTGTTGGAACTTTAGGCATCGTAGCCATTGCCTCAACATGGCTCGGCTTACAGGCAGGCATGAAGGAGGGTTCGTTATTAGATCGCGGACTTTCCTTTGTAAGTATTGCTAGCTCAGCCATTCCTCCATTTTGGCTTGGCATTTTATTCATCATGGTGTTCTCTGTACAACTAGGCTGGTTTCCTTCATCGGGGATGAAGGATGTACGAGGGGATGGCGGCCTTGTGGACCGACTATACCATATGGTTCTTCCTTTATCGGTCCTTGTACTGGCACATGTCGGGGTATTCGCACGTTTTTTACAGGAAAATGTGAAGGCAGAGAAGGATCGTTATTATGTAGAGGTGGCACGTGCCAACGGAGTACCAGAGCGAGCTATTCGTAGGATGATTTTACGCAATGCCATTATTCCATATATCAATTATGTCGGTGTGACCATCCCATCATTTTTTGGAGGATCCATCGTGGTTGAAACATTATTTGGCTGGTCAGGCTTAGGTCAGCTTTTAGTGAAAGCAGTGATGGTAAAGGACTTTCCTGTGCTGATGGGTGCCATTTTAATCACTGGCGTAGTAGTCGTTATCTGTTTATTTGTGATTGATGTCCTCATGATTTGTCTCAATCCCCGCTTAAGAAGAGGGGGAATCGTATGAGAAAAGAGCAAAAAATGCTCATCTTTTGGCTAGTGATTCTTGGTCTTTTAGTAGGCTTCACCCTATTTTCCTCATGGTTAGTGCCTTTTGAGCCAAACGCGATGGATATGAATCATATTTATGAAGCACCTAATGGAACACACCTCCTTGGCACAGATCAGCTAGGTAGAGATGTTCTTTCCCGCCTACTCGTTGGTGGTAGAGTGACCCTTTTTATCGCTACGTTATCGGTTGTTCTATCCAGCATAATTGGCATTATCTATGGCGGTATAAGTGGCTATTTCGGTGGTGCTATTGATGCAGTGATGATGCGTATACTAGAGGCATTTTTAACAATTCCATCTTTAGTGATTGTGCTTGCTCTTCAAGCGATTATGCAAGGAAGTGTATGGCGCATGGCAATGATTATGGGGTGCACAGGCTGGTTTGTCACTGCCCGTATCGTGCGCTCTGAATTTATCCGGTTGAAGGAATTAGAGTTTATCCACATGGCGAAGATGTTTCGCACGCCGCTGTGGAAGATTCTTTTTCGTCATTTATTGCGTAATAGTCTTCCCGCCATTTTTGTCGTGACGATATTTAATTTTGCTGGTGCTATTTTTACGGAAGTATCCTTAAGCTTTTTAGGTATCGGTGTTCCACCGTCCATTCCATCGTGGGGGACGATGCTCTATACGGCACAAAATGATTTACTTGTCGGGGCTTGGTGGATGGGCCTTTTTCCTGGGATGTTCATTTTCGTAACGATTTTATGCGTGCAAGCTATTGGTAGTAGATTTAAGCAGAGAGGGGGACAGACCCATGTTTAAAATAGAGCATGTTACTGTTCGAATAAACGAAAAATTTATATTGAACGATCTCTCGTTTACGGTGCCAAAAGGTCAGATTACCGTGATGATAGGTGAAAGCGGTAGTGGAAAAAGCACCATGCTCTCTGCCATTCTAGGCATGCTTCCAGCGCAAGCAACAGTTGAAGGCTCAATCTTTTTTAATGGAAGAAATATAGTGGAATTAGCAAAACAGGATCAATCTGTACTACGCCAAAGGCACTTCTTTACGATTTTTCAGGATGCTGCTAATAGCTTTTCGCCAACGCAAAAAATGAAACAGCAATTGTATGGATTAACTGCCTTACGGATGGGGCAGACAAAGGCAGTATTTCTAGCTAAAATGAAGCATATTGTACAGGATTTACATTTACCAGCAGATGTGTTGGAGCGCTATCCCTTCGAGCTTTCAGGAGGGATGCTACAACGCTGTATGCTTGCCTGTGCTCTCTATCTGGCGCCAGCTGTTTTATTAGCGGATGAACCAACCTCTTCCTTAGATATGCTGCATCAACAGGAATTTATTCAACAATTGAAAAGGCTTCATACACGGCTAGAAACAACCGTACTCTTAATTACCCATGATTTAGATGTAGCTGCTTCCATCGCGGATTTTATCCTCGTCATGAAAAATGGAGAAATTGTGGAGCGAGGGCGAGTAACAGAAATCTTTGAGCAGCCTAAGCATCCATACACTAGGCAGCTAGTTGCGCATCATTTTTAGGAGGAGGTGTGGGCTTTGTTACTTCAGGTTCACAATATTTGTAAAAGCTATCGAAAGGGACGCCCAATATTAAATCATATTCATCTTACTGTAGGAAAAGGGGAAATAGTCGGATTAGTAGGAGAAAGTGGCAGTGGCAAAAGCACATTGGCCAAAGTAATTATGCAGCTAGAAGCTCCTGAAAAAGGGGCAGTATACTTTCAACAGCAACCAATAACCAAGCATCGTCGCGCAGCTTTTTACGACAACTGCCAGATTATTTTTCAAAATGCAACAGCCGCTTTAAATCCCATGTGGACTGTAAGGGACCTATTAAGAGAGCCGCTTCAGCATAAGCAACCTATAACGGACACCTATTTACAGACCATGCTGGAGAAGGTCAAGCTACCCACAGATATCTTACATGCCTTGCCCTCTGAGCTAAGTGGCGGAGAAAAACAGCGAGTTAATTTATTACGATCCCTTTTGGTCGAGCCACAATTAATCGTATGTGATGAAATTATTTCAAGCCTAGATCGCTTGATTCAACGAGAAATCGTTGATTTATTAAAGACCTTGAATAAAGAAAGGGCAATGGCCATTCTCTTTATCTCTCATGACTTAAAGGCTGTTTCCTATTTATGCGACCGTATTTATGTGATGAAGGCTGGAACCATTGTTGATGAGAGCAACAAAGAGAATAACAACTTTACCTTCACGGACAGTTATGCAAAAATGCTGTTTCAGGCAATGGATCATTGATTTGGCAAAACACTTCCTTGAATGGGAAGTGTTTTTTTATGAGTGAACTAGCGCAGCTAATTTTTCAGTGAACTCCTTAGATATTGTGTAGATCGTATGCGTATCCTCGACATGCATCAAACTACTGTTTTGCCCTTTATCACCTAACCAAAGATGATAGCCATATTTGTTTCCTGCCTTGTCCACTATTTGTACATCATATTCTGGCGAAGCCATATTGACAACACCCTCGTTTTTGACTGTTGTTGCAATGGCTTGTTGGAATAGTGTAAGTGATTCTTCATCCGTATATTCTTTAAAAAAATCAGTGTTCACCTTGTTAAATTTAGCACCAATAGAAATGCTGACCTTAGCTAATTCATCATCTGGTTTTTCATTACATCCTAGTAAAACAACGGCTAGTAGAGACACTAAGGCAACTATCATTATTCGCAACCACTCACCCCCTTTATAGGCTAAATAATACCACCATTTCCTGTCGTAGCTCTCACTTCTTTGTAATACATTAAATAAACGAGAGTGAAAGGGGACAGATAGTGGGCTTATTTGATGGATTGATCGGCAATGCAAGCGAGGTGAATTTAGAAAAACTCCAGGAGGAGGTCCATAATTTATTAATTCCAAACGAGACAGTCAAGAACGCCTATAAAATTATTAGAGACACGTTTATTTTTACCAATAAACGATTGATTCTCATTGATAAGCAAGGAGTGACTGGCAAGAAAACAGAGTATCATTCCATTCCCTATAAAAATATCGTTCATTTTTCAGTCGAAACAGCTGGAACATTTGATTTAGATGCAGAGCTTAAAATATGGGTGTCTGGCAGTCCATTACCGATTCAAAAAAACTTCAATAAGGCGACAAATATTTATAAGGTGCAAAGCGTCTTAGCACAGTATGTTTTGGGGACGTAATGAAGGTGCGAATAGTACGTGTGCACAACCAAAAGCCCGCAGATTTGCGAGGCTTTTCTGTCGTGCCAGGAAGGGGTCGGTGTAACGGATTTTAAATCAGCTTCATGATTACGGTAAGCTCGAAAATACTGTCAAGTGTAAATAAGAGCGCCTTGGCGAAGTCTTATTCAAATACAATCATTTCTCCGACTTCTTTAAACCCGAAGCGTTTATAAATATTTTTTCCATCCTCTGATGCCTGTAAGACTACGGGCTTTTGCTTATCGATTGTTTGACTGAGTAGGAATTGAAACATCTCACTGCCATAACCCTTGCCCCTATACGCATCTTTTGTCATCACATCATAAATCCCATAGCTATGTTTACTGTCGATTAATAATCCCGTAGCGATAGGTATTTCCTTTATACAACCAATAAACATGCGAGCATTTGATGCTAGTTTTTCCTGTGAGAATTGATGAAAGTAAATTTCTAATGCATCTCTTTCTGCTGTTTCTCCAAATAAACTTAGAAAAACTTCCTTATATTGTAGAAGCTCTTCCTTGTTACTTACTTCTGTGATGGTAAGATAATTGGAAATTCGTGGACCTGTGTGAAGTGTATGGTCAAGCTTCATCATCATATTTCGTTCAGCTTCCTGTAAATTGCAGTCTTTTATCAGTTGTAGCCAATCATCGCTTAGATAGTTGGCATCCACCCACGTGCTGAAGGGAAGTTTATTCACAATGAAATGATTAATCCTTTGTTTAAGATGATTTTCCTTATGAATTATAGGCGATTTCGCTACTAACAAATTAAATGTATCAGTTGGAATATTTGTATTGGCTATGACAAAATGAGCTTCCTCTATAATTTGTCCAGAAACGGCTCCAGTAAATAGTTTCATTTTTTCCTCTAAATTACTCGTTACTAATTGTTGACTTGTTTTCATATTTTTCATCCTTCCACTATTAGAAGTTCACTATCTTTCATTATAAAGTCAATGAAAGATAAAAAATACGCAGTTCACCTTTTTTATATCCCCCTCTAACTTTATTAGTAGTTTGGAAAATATTGTGATATTTGACTTTGGAAAAACACTACTTTACAATTGATTTTAGTAATCTAATAGGAATGTGCTTATACTCATTCCTATGACAACTGAATAACGTGTAGTAATAGGTGTAAATTGCGTGCAATTTGCTTAAAAGGGAAGTCGGTGTGAATCCGACACTGTCCCGCAACTGTAAATGTGAGCGACTTTTCAGCAACCACTGTCAAATGATGGGAAGGGGAAAAGTGGCGATGACCATGAGTCAGGATACCTGCCTGTTATGAGTACACACCATAAACCTACGAGGAATAGGAGGTGGCATGTTGACAAAACAGAATGCTCTGTTCGTCACAGTACGTCAAACGCCCATAGTAAATGAAAGGGTTCATAATCGAACTCGTTCACACATACTTAGGGTTTGTTTGGCATTGTGTGATGAAAGAAGATAAAATGAAGGATTTCCTCAAAAGTAGGGAGTCCTTTTTGTTTTGAAAATATGTACGCAAAGGGGATGCACGTATGACAAATATTCATGTAACGACAATGTTGGAAACGCCTTATGAAGATCTGAACATTTGTAAGCAACCACGCACAGAAGTTGCCAAGAAAGCGAAAACAAGAATGGTGGTCGAGTCTCTGATCGATCAATTATTAGCAACGAAGCTGATTCGCAATGATCGCTTCTTTGAGCAAATCTTATATAATAAAGAAATTATTTGGATACAAAATGGGGATGTGGACGGTCATCTTTTAGCGAAAGCAGCCATAGCAGATGAACTAAAAACAAAGACGAATAGTTTTATGATGTACATGCCGACCAATCCGATTGTCTATGAGGTCAACGGAGAAGCGTATCACTTAATTACGCGCATTGATTCTACACGCGCAAAGCCCAACCTCGACCGTCTATCATTGGAGCCAAAGCCTGTTTTAAGTGCTGCTCGTGTCAATGACTTATTATGCTCGATTGTCATGCGCTTTTACGAAACATATTTATATGATTTAGCATCTCATCATGACAAACTCATTGCATTTGTGCAGCAGGAATATGCCCAATTTATTGAAGCGGTGCAAGCGTTAAATGATTATCATTTCAACTGGCATCCACGTGGCAACGGTCACGAGCTTTTACTGCAATTAATTGATCATCTACAACTATTAAAAAGTCAACCTGGTAAGGTACTAATTGATTTTACGAACAAGCATGACTATGTAATAGTTGAACCCGCATATTTGTTGGACAATCCAACAAAGAAAGCTGTCGGTGCACTATAAAAACAAGCCCTCCATTTTTTGGAGGGCTTGTAATATCTTATGGCAGGGTAGAGATATATTGATGCCCAAGCAAGAAATACCCGCGCTAGAGCGATGGATACCCGTGGAAGCCGAGGAAATACCAGAAGTGCCCACCCTACAGGCAATGCATGGCTGCCTGTGCTTCTTGCCATGGAACCGAATATCCTTTGCCCTTAGCACAAAAAATACTAGAGGAACTATACTCAGGGTCGGCATTTTTATCATAGCCAATCTGTGCAATCACATCCTCTGTATTATGGCACACATCATAGCCATCAAATTGGAGTGTGAGTGCACCTTTCCCATTTGTATAGGCGGCAAAGGTTGTGCTGTAGCTCATTAAAGTGGCAACAGGTGCACGACCTGTTAGGATAACATCCGTTTCGGATAAAATCGGGTCATCGAACGTGCCAGCTGCTTGCTGAATATCAGTCATCATACGACCGATAAAGTCATTTGAAGCTTTCATTTTAAAGCGATAATAGGGTTCAAGTAGGACATTTTGTGCCTGCTCCAGCCCCTGACGCAGGGCACGGAAACTGGCTTCACGGAAATCTCCCCCCGATGTATGTTCATTGTGCCCGCGACCTGTTAGAAGTGTAAAATGAATATCTGTTACAGGGAAGCCTGTCAGTAGCCCATGATGGTCACGCTCAAACAGATGCTTTTCAACAAGGCGCTGATTGCCTACAGATAAATGATCGGCATGACAGGCATTGGTGAAGGTATTACCTGTTCCACGTGGATTTGGCTCCATTAATAAATGAACTTCTGCATAATGCTTGAGGGGCTCGAAATGACCATAGCCCGTTACGGTCGTCGCAATGGTTTCCATGTATAAAATTTGCGGCTCACCAAAGGAGACAGCTAATGAAAAACGCGTCATTAATACCTCTGTCAGGACCTCCAATTGAATGGCACCCATAATATGCACATGGATTTCCTGAAATTTTTCCTGCCAGACCACACGCAAGGACGGCTCTTCTGCTTCGAGTAAACGGAAAATCTGTAGCACTTCCTTGATATGCTGATCACCCTCATATTGAACCTTTGCCTGTAAGGTTGGGACAAGCTCATAGGGCTGTGATAGCATCGTTGTACCGATTCGATCCCCAATGTTTGCCTGGCTCAGTCCTTTGACAGCGAAAATTTCTCCTGCCTCTACCTGTTGAACGGTCTCAAAGCGACTGCCGTTATAAAGGCGAATTTCGGTCACTTTTTCTGTTACTTCGTCAAATGAAAATTCATCTCGTACATGCAACGAGCCTTTGGTTGCCTTCATAAAGGTTAAACGCTGGTGCCCATCATGACGAATCTTAAAAACCTCGCCCTCAAACGGGGCATCCTTGTCAAAATGGGAAGCCGTTAACAGCGGGAGCTGGTCAAGAAATTCCTGAATGCCCTCATCCTTTAAGGCCGAGCCAGCAAAGCAAGGGAAGGCACCTTCATTTTTAATCATTTCCTTTAATTGAGCAAGACACTGTTCATGCTCCAATGACTCATTTAGAAAGGCATCAAGCAATTTTTCGTCGCGCTCCGCCAGCCATTCCATAATATTATTTGATACATAGTCTGCTCGCAGTGGCTCATCGATGAACAAAACATGCTGAGAGCAATCTTTGCGAAGCTGTCTGATGACAGCCTCCATATTGGCACCCTCACGATCCATTTTATTGATAAAGAAGAAGGTAGGGACATGGTATTGACGTAAAAGTTGCCACACTGTTTCTGTATGGCCCTGTATCCCTTCGACAGCGCTAATGATAATAATGGCATAATCCATCACACGAATAGCACGCTCCATCTCAGGGGAGAAATCGACATGCCCTGGCGTATCAATCAATGTGTATGTATCATCGCCAATATTCATGCGCCCTTGCTCGGCAAATATCGTAATGCCTCGTCTGCGCTCTAGCTCATGATGATCAAGAAAGGTATCCTGATGATCAACTCGCCCCCGTGCTTGAATACTATTTGTATGAAAAAGCACTTGCTCAGAGAAGGTCGTTTTTCCTGCATCCACGTGCGCAAGTACACCTATTGTTTTGTACATAAGAAATCCTCGTTTCTATAGAATGCTATCTTTTTATTGTAACAGAATACTAGCTTCTATATTTCTTGTAAAATAGTTCGTCTTTATGTCAAAATAGTGCTAATATAATGATGATTATACTTTTAGTGTCATACTACTGATTGCGCGATAAATTTTCTTCTGCTAGTCTATCAATAGTATTGACCATTATAGAACGTATTGGTGCAAATGGCATTTGTCATTTGCTTAAAAGGGAAATCGGTGCAATTCCGATGCTGTCCCGCAACTGT
This sequence comes from Lysinibacillus sp. UBA5994, assembly GCF_002429725.1. Taxonomy (NCBI): domain Bacteria; kingdom Bacillati; phylum Bacillota; class Bacilli; order Caryophanales; family Bacillaceae; genus Lysinibacillus; species Lysinibacillus sp. UBA5994. The sequence goes on from NZ_DJAU01000012.1 coordinate 378,533, forward strand.
AAATGGGGAGTCTATACAGCATGCCACTGTAGTGAAACTATGGGAAGGCGTATAGATGATGAACCTAAGCCAGGATACCTGCCAGTATGTATTTTTTGACTAAGAACCACGAGGATGGGGATAGTGATGAAGGTAATAATGATACCGTTATTTCACTATGCTACTCTCTTGGCGACAAGAGGGTTTTTTTATGCCCTTCCAACTACCTTAGTAGTAAAGAAGTCTCTGATTTCTTTCTATATTTTAACAGCAAAGGAGAAAAGGACATGAAGAAATGGAAAAGTATATGGCTGATGATGATCATTGCCTTGGTCGCTGTTTTAGGGGCTTGTAACGCAAAGGACAAAACGGAATCAGCTGCACAAGGTGAAAAGGTTGAGCCATCTGAGGCGGCAGCAGAAGTAACCATTAAAAATAATGACACAACTCAAACATATACGGAAGCACCAACAAAAGCGATTAGCTTAAATCAACATGTGACAGAAATTATGTTAGCACTTGGTTTAGAGGATTCTATGGTAGGGACAGCTTACTTAGATGATAAAATCTATGAACCACTGCAAGAGGCATACGATAAGGTCCCTGTTCTTTCCGATCAATACCCAACGAAGGAGCAAGTCATCGATGCCGAGGCAGATTTCCTATATGCTGGCTGGAAAAGTGGCTTTGGCGAAAAGGGTGTAGGCACACCAGAAGAGCTTGAAGAATTAGGCATCCATACGTATTTACATACGGCTTCCAACATGACAAAGCCAACAATAGAGGATATTTTCACTGATATTCGCAATATCGCGAAGATTTTCCGTATTGAGGATCGTGGCGAAGCTTTAATTGAGCAAATGACGAAAGATGTAGAGGCAGTACAAGCTAAATTACCAAAAGATAGCGAAAAATTACGTGTTCTTGTGTTTGATAGCGGTGAAAAGGATGTATTTACAGCTGGTCAAAACTTTATGAATGAGCTTGTGACAATCGCGGGTGGACAAAATATCTTTGGTGATGTGGAATCAGGCTGGACAACTGTGTCGAAGGAAGATGCAGTAGACCGCAACCCAGAGGTAGTTGTCGTGATTGATTACGGTGAAACAACGGCAGACCAAAAGATCCAATTCTTAAAAAATGATCCAGCCTTAAAGGAGATGGAAGCGGTCAAAAATGAGCGCTTTGTCATCCTGCCACTTTCAGCAGCGTCTGAAGGGGTTCGTGCGGCAGAGGCCATTGAAATTTTAGCAAAGGGCTTCTATCCTGAAAACTTTTAATCCATTCGAGCTAGCGTTTTTGCTAGCTCCTTTTTTATAAGGAGCGATAAAAATGAACGCATTTCAAAAAAATGTACCAGATCAAACATTTGAAACACTGAACCGTCATGGTGAGTTTACCCGTCTAGCCGTTAGCCCTGGCATTATTAATAAGCATTATACTCCTGCACAATTCCAAAAAATAGCCGAAATTGCTGGCGAAAAGGGGGCGATAAAATATTCTGCTTCCTATAGTATACTCGTATCCATACCAACGTGCGATGCCACGGAAGCGGTGCAAGCCTTACAGGAAGCAGGTCTTTATGTTGCTCCCTCTGGTTCAATCATAGCCATGAAGGCCTGCGATTTTTGTGATGGGGAGAAAATGGAGGCTGCTCCGATAACCGAACAGCTCTATCATGCCATAGAGGGGATGAAGGTACCTGCAAGAGTGCGTGTCAATATTAATGGCTGTGCATCAGCTTGCTACAATGCAGTCTATGATGATATTGGACTCGTTTACCAACAAGAAAGCTTTGATGTCTATTTAGGGGCAGTACCAATGGGAGCAAAGGCACAGGCTGGCACGTTATTCGCTAAGAGGGTAGACGTCACACAAATTGAAGATTTTTTACTGCACCTGATAAACCTTTATAAGGAGCATGCTCGCCCAAATGAGCCCTTTTATAAATTTTATCGCAGAACAAAGTCAGCAGAATATTGGGAACTAGTAAAAAATTCAATTAAATAGAGGAATATTACTTAGGGTGTCGAAGTATTGTAGTAAGGCACAGAAAATTACAATACAAAGGAGCAAGAACATGACATCGAAACAAGGGATTCAACCAGAAGATCTTTATCACTTAAAATCAGTAGCAGATCCACAGCTTTCACCAGATGGGACAGAGGTAGTTTATGTAGAGACTCGTATGGACGAGAAGAAAAATGACTATATATCGAATTTGTTTTACATAAACTTGAAGGACAAAACACCACAGCAATGGACATTTGGTGAAGATAGAACGAGTTCCCCTGTTTGGTCACCAGATGGCAGTCAAATTGCATTTTTGTCAACGAGAACAGGTAAGTCGCAAATTTATGTTCTTTCGAAAGCAGGTGGAGAGGCAAAACAGGTGACACATTGTAAAAATGGAGCGACCTCCCCTGTCTGGTCACCATGTGGCAAGAAAATTGCTTTTTCAGTCGTGCTAGGGAAAGATGAAACCATCCTAGATAAAGCGGAGGATGAGAAGAAAAAGGATAAAGAACTAAAGCCACTAGAAATCGAGAAAATGAAACACAAATCGGATGCTGGTGGATTTATTGATATGGAGCAGTTTACCCATATTGCCATTGTCAATGTGGCATCAGGAGAGCTAGAACAAGTGACAGAAGGCAAAGAGTACTGCCATCTGGGTACTTGGTCGCCAGATGGCAAATACCTTACGTACTTAGCAGATAAAGCGGAGGATTTAGATTTCTCATTTAATGTGGATATCTATTTATTGGAGTTAGAATCTAAGCAGAGTCACAAGCTAACAGAAGGTTCGGGTGCATATTACCAAACAGCTTGGTCTCCGAATAGTCGCTATCTTTCTTTTGTAGGTGGAGAACGTGAATTTGAAAATGCCACACAAGCAAAGCTTTGGATTTATGACATGGAGCAAAAACTACTAAACTGTGTAACAAGTGAATTTGATGCACCTGTTGGTGATTATGTCATCGGTGATTTCCTGCAAGGTGTAGCGTCACCACGTGTGCAATGGATGAATGATAATCATAGCTTCTACTTCCAAGTCACAGATCACGGCAATGCGGCGATTTATTACGGAAATGTAGATGGCGAAATTTACCCAGCTATCCATGATGATCAATATGTCTATGGCTTCTCACTTGATGCGCAAAACGATCAGGCTATTGCGGCTATTAGCACAACGACCAATCCAGGCGATCTGTTTTATGTGAACCTAAAAACAGGTGACAAAGAACAGTTGACGTCCATTAATGAAGATTTTTTAAAAACCAAAACATTAGCTGTTCCAGAGAGTATCGAATTTGAAGGTGCAGAAGGCTGGAAGGTCAATGGCTGGATTATGAGGCCAGTTGGCTATGAAGCAGGGAAGAAATATCCTCTCATTCTTGAAATCCATGGTGGTCCGCATGCAATGTATGGCAATACCTACTTTAATGAATTCCAAATCCTTGCTGCACAAGGCTTTGCAGTGCTTTATACGAATCCGCGTGGTAGTCATGGCTATGGCCAAAAATTTGTGGATGCAGTACGTGGCGATTATGGTGGTAATGATTATGCGGACTTAATGGCAGCGGTAGACTACGCTCTGGAGCACTATGATTTTATTGATCAAGATCGTCTAGGTGTAACTGGTGGAAGCTACGGTGGTTTTATGACCAACTGGATTGTGGGCCATACAAATCGCTTTAAAGCAGCTGTGACGCAGCGCTCCATTTCGAACTGGATTAGCTTTGCTGGTGTCAGTGATATCGGCTATTACTTTACAGACTGGCAAATTCAAGCAGGACTCGATGATATAGAGAAGCTATGGCATCATTCGCCACTGAAGTATGTAGACAAAGTGGAGACACCATTATTGATTTTACATGGTGAAAAAGACTATCGTTGTCCAATTGAGCAGGCAGAGCAATTGTTTATCGCCTTAAAATATCGTAAAAAACAAACAAAGTTCGTGCGTTTCCCTGAGGCGAATCATGAACTTTCAAGAAGTGGAAAGCCTACATTACGAATTAATCGACTTGAATATATCCGTGATTGGTTTGTGAAATATCTATAATCGGGTGGCCTAAGAAGAGAACAGTCTTCTTAGGCTACTTTTAATAGAAAGGCTCTGTTTGTTTATAACGTTTCAATCTTTTGGAGTCTTTATTGTAGAGATACCGAACCTCCTTAGGTAGAATCAACTTTTCCTTACATAAAAAGAATCACACCTTGGTGTGATTCTCGATTGGTTAGTCGATTTTCTGGATGAACACGACCTTCAGATAATTAAATTCAGGGTATTCACGTGGTACACGGAAATCCTTCGGTAAACCGTATTCCTCGACAATTTTATAGCGTGTACGAGTCTCTTTAAATGCTTGGTCAATAAAGCCTTTGAACTTTTTCATGCCAAAGCTGGCATTATTTGTGGAAGCCACGATGATGCCGTTTTTAGCGGTAATGGCAATCGTGTCCTTTAGTAATTTAGGGTAGTCCTTTGCCGTTGAAAAGGTCATTTGCTTCGTACGTGCAAAGCTAGGTGGGTCTAATACGACAAGGTCAAACTGTAAAGCATGGCGTTGTGCATATTTAAAATAATGGAAGACATCCATGACTTTTATATCCTGTGCCTCATAATCAATATGATTGACACTAAATTGCTCAATCGTTTTGGCTAGACTGCGCTTTGCCACATCTACACTCGTTGTCTTGATGGCTCCTCCTAGAGCGGCTGCCACAGAAAATGCTCCTGTATAGGAAAATGTATTCAGCATGTCTGTATTGTTGGCATAACGCTCACGAATAGCCAATCGTACCTCACGTTGATCGAGGAAAATCCCTGTCATGGCGCCATCGTTTAAATGCACCGCATAGGTCATACCATTTTCCTTCACCATGATAGGAAATTCTCCTGGCGTGCCCATTACAAAATCATCTTGCTCGATATATTGTCCTTTGCTATCAAAGCGTTTTTTCTCATAAATCGCTTGGTAGTCTACTGTCTCAGCAAGCGCCTCATACACCACTTCTTTAAATGAGTAAATGCCCTCACTATACCAGCTTACCATGTAGTAGCTGTTAAAAAAATCAATCGTAAGACCGCCGATGCCATCTCCTTCACCATTAAACACACGAAAGGCTGTTGTGTTTTCATTGCTAAAAAATGCAGCACGTTTGTCGATGGCTTTTTTGAATTTTTTTATAAAAAAAGCTTTATCAATTGTTTCATTCGTATCGGTCGTTAGCACCCAGCCAATCCCTTTGTTTTGGATGCCGTAGTAACCTGTTCCAATAAAACGGTTATGATGATCCATGAGCCTGAGGAGTGTTCCTTGCTCAGCAGGTAAACGTCGTGCATCAACCGCATCCTTTGAAATAAGTGGGAAGCCTTTTTTTAATTGATCAGAAAAGGGCTGTTGTATTTGTAGAGCTATTGTTTGTGTCATAGTGTCATCCTTTAAAAAACGTTTTGCTCTATTATCGCACTGTTTGCGCGGGATAGCCAAACTTATTTCAGGAATTGCGCAATTTTTGTCACGGTTTCAATCGTTGCTTCTTCAAAATAATTCATTTTACTGAAATAACTATGGATTAAACCTGGCATTGTAATATGTTTCACTACCACACCAGCAGCCTTTAACTTTTGTGCATAGCTTAGACCCTCATCAAAGAGAACATCTGCCTCTGCAGCTATAATGAATGTTTTCGGCATGTTACGGACTTCCTCTAGCTGAAGTGGGGACACAAGTGGATTTGTGAAGTTTGCTTCCTCTGTATAGTGATGAGAGAACCACTGCATGGCTTGTGTATCTAAGCCGTAATCTTCACCATATGCCAAATAAGATACTGTTGAAAAATCGACATTTGTGACAGGATAGATGAGTGTTTGAGCGTGTAACGATGGTCCCTCGAGTGCAGTAGCTAAGTATGCAACCACAGTAGCCAAATTTCCGCCAGCACTGTCCCCAGCAACTGATAATCGACTTGCATCGCCACCTAAGGCTTCCATATGATCGTGCACCCATACTAAGCTATCGTAGGCATCATGTAAGGGTGTTGGGAAAGGATATTCAGGTGCTAAGCGATAATCCACTGATACCACAATCGCCTGTGCCTGGTCTGCTAATAACTGGCAGCCTGCATCGACAGATTCTAGATTGCCATAGACCCAGCCTCCACCATGATAATAAACAATAACAGGTAATGTTTTACCGAGAACGGGCGTATAAAGCCGAACTGTAATTTGTTCGCCATCTCGCACTGTAATTTTGTGATCCTCAATGGATGCTAGCTTCGGTTTGTGTGCAGATTGCCATTGTGTAACCGTACGCATGGCTCTCGCTTCCTGAGGTGAAACTTTGTAATAAGGTGTACCAGTACGCTGAGCTTCTAGATATTGAACAGCTTCTTTTCTTAAAGTTATCATCTTCATCATTCCTTTATTGAGAGGTTTGTTATTCCTATTATAAACTATTCATATAATTTTACTAGGATTTAGGTGTAACAAATGTTTATTTATTTAAAAATAGGTGAAATAAGCGCATTATGTTTATAATAAAAGGGACGAAAGTATTTGGAGGGACAGTATGATTTCTTTAATTGTGGCACATGATGACAATCACGTCATCGGATATAACAATGGGATGCCTTGGCATTTACCTGGGGATCTGCAGTATTTTAAACAAAAAACAATGGGCAAGCCTATGATTATGGGACGTAAAACATTTGAATCCATCGGTCGACCACTTCCAGGGCGACGCAACATCGTCATTACTCGTGACGAAAACTATCAGGCAGAAGGCATTGAAATTGTGACTAGCTTGGAAGGTGCTTTAGCGCTAGCTGGAGATGTACCTGAGGTGATGATTATTGGCGGCGAGCAAATTTTCCGTTTAGTGATGGAGATGGCTAATCGCTTGTATATCACAAAAATTAATCATGCCTTTCAGGGAGACACCTATTTCCCGAGCTATGAGCAAGATTTTGTTCAAGTCTCTTCAGAGGAGCCTGAAACAGCACCAGAAGGTTATACATTCCAATATCAAATTTTTGAACGTAAATAATCGAAAAAGCAATCGCTCCCTTCACAATGAGCGATTGCTTTTATTATAGATAAAAATAAACACACGCATACATGGAGGCACAGCCAGCTAGCACAAAGAGATGCCAGATTGCATGGTTAAAGGGCAGAGAGCGCCATGCATAAAAGATGGCTCCAATCGTATAGAATAGCCCACCTGCTAGCAGTAAAGCAAAGCCATGTAAACCTAAATACAGATAAACGGGCTTAATGGCAAATATAATTATCCAGCCCATGCCAATATAAAAAATTAATGAAAGTACTTCAAAGCGATTAATAAAGAAACATTTAAACAATACACCAAGCACAGCCAATGACCAAATAATACATAGTAGCGTCAATCCAAGGGAACCACCAACGGCAATTAATAAAAATGGCGTATAGGTGCCGGCAATTAAAATATAAATGGACGAATGGTCCAAAATAGCGAAAAAGTGTTTATATTTTTCTGGCATACTGTGTAGTAATGTAGACATTAAAAACAGAATGATGACAGACGCACCGAAAATGCTGAAGGTTGTAATATGTAGGGCATTTCCTGTTTGTACAGCTGCTAACAGTAGAACAACCAGTGCTGGAATACTAGCAATGAAACCAATACCGTGTGTTATGGCATTCCACAGCTCTTCCCTCCATGATTTATAGTCAAATGAATCAACCATTTGAAACACTCCTTTCGTTCATACATTTACTATACCCCAATAATTTATAGATGAACATTTACATTTGTCATATAGTTCATATCAAAAATGTCATAAGCCTGTCATATTCTTTGAGGGGCATTGATAGACAAGAGGTAGGTGAAAACGCTATAGTATCCAAGGTAGCGTTTACATGCTAGCTAGGACAGAGCTTTGCCTAATGACAAATGTCATGTTTACATAATGATTCATTAGTCTATATAATAAATTTTAATGAAGTAAAAGGATGTGTCGAAGTGAGACGAATTCATATAGTAACGGACTCAACTTGTGATTTAACAAAAGAAGAAGTAGCACAACATGGCATACATATCGTGCCTTTAACGATTCAAATTGATGGTCAAACATATACAGATGGAGTGGACTTAGAGCCACAATCTTTTTTAGGCTTAATGAAAAATGCAAAAAATTTACCGAAAAGTTCACAACCAGCACCAGGTAAATTTAAGGAATTATATGATGAGCTCGGTAAAGATGGCGATCAAATTATCTCCATCCATATGACTGGTGGTATGAGTGGCACAGTAGAATCAGCTCGTCAAGCAGCTCAAATGACAGATGCCGATGTGACAGTCATTGACTCACGCTTTATCGCGATTGGTTTAGCTATCCAACTACGAGAGGCCATCCGCATGCGAGATGAAGGCGCCACTGTGGAGGACATCGTAGCACGTTTAGAAAAGGTACGAGACAATACACATTTATACGTTATTGTAGACACGCTCGAAAACTTAATCAAAGGCGGTCGAATTGGTAAAGGCACAGGCTTTATCGGTTCCCTCCTAAACATCAAAGTCATTGCCAACCTTGAAGGTGGCGTATACAATCCTGTGTCAAAGGTACGTAGTCATAAACAAGTAGTTAATTTTTTATTTAAACAATTCCAAGCAGATACAGCTGGAAAAACAGTTAAGGCAGTCGGCATTTCCCATGCAGATGGCCTAGTAACGATGGGCAACCCATTAAAAGCGCTGATCGAAGAAACTGGCTTTAACGATGTTGAAATTGCCTTTACATCTCCAATCATCTCGACACACACAGGTCCAGGAGCAATTGGTTTTATTTATTTTGCAGAATAACTGGAAGGAGCTACTACATAAGTAAATGTAGTGGCTTTTTTATTATGCGTGGATCACCTAGCAGGATGAGCGGATTATTCAAAGATGAGCAGTTTTTGTTTAGCTGTGATCAGTTTTCGACTAACTATGAGCGTGAGCGGCTTTAAATAGTAATCGTGTTGAACAGTAGCTTCAATCAAACAGTGATCACGTTGCCACCAAAAATAATCAGACATCCTACTAATTATCATCCCTTCTGCATAAAGGCACACTGTATAAACACACATTTTTCCATACATACACCTGAGGAAATTTGGCAAGCACACAAAATTATGGAGAACTAAGGGGAAGTCACTTTTCATTGCGGCATGAACTATTCTATAATAGAAGTAATAGAAAGGGATGGAAGGTGGTCAAATGGACATTTGGCGATTTATGTTGTCATGTTTGACCGTCTTTGTACTAAGTGGTTGTGCAATATCAATCGATGAACCGAATCCGCAAGCAGAACCTGAAGGTGAGCAAGCAGGAACGGAGCAAGATATACCGCAGGATGAGCAACAAACAGAAGATGAGGAAAAAACATCTAAGAATATGTTGACGCAAATTTTTGAACATTTTTTTGAGCCATCAGCAGAGGATTTATCGCAAATTGATGAAGAACAAGCAAAGCAACTACATTACTTGGCACTGGGAGATTCGTTGACAGATGGTGTCGGTGATGAGTATAGTCAAGACGGTTATGTTGGAAGATTAGCAGATTCATTGCTCGCATGGCCTTCGATTTCGGATGTAGAGGTTGATAATCGGGGCAAACGTGGCAGACGCAGCGATCAGCTACTAAAATTAGTGAAAAAAGGGCATTATGATGAGGAGCTGCAAGAAGCACAGCTAATTTCCTTAACAATGGGTGGCAATGATGTCATGAAGGTCGTCAGGCAGGATTTATTTAACCTGAAACGTGATGCTTTTGATAAGGAATTACTAGCATACAAGGAACGTTACAGCAAAATCGTAGAAGGCATTCGTGCTAAAAATCCGACAGTGCCCTTATTACTCATTGGTTTTTACAATCCATTTTCGATTGTAACCAATGAGGCGAATGAATTTGATACGATTATCACAGAATGGAATAATGTGATAGAGGAAGTAGCCAGCAAGGATTCCAATGCTTGTTACGTATCAGTAGAAGATTTGTTTGATTCAAATGAAGAGCTCGTCTATCATACAGACTTTTTCCACCCGAATGCAAAGGGGTATGAAAAAATGACAGAGCGTATACTAGCAGCAATGGAGCAGTGTGGTATGGAAAAAAAGATTAACAAGGCAATAGGCTTCGAGGAGTGACAAAATGAATAAATGGAAAGTCGCGTTTTTCGCCTTAGCGGGCACAGTGCTTTTTGCAATCCTCCTCGTCGTTTTTTTAGCAACTAGACCAGTGGATGGCGTCCATGTTGCGAAGAGTTCAGCAGGTGAAAGTGAAAGCAAAGGAAATGTACTCGTGGTGCAAACCACAACAAAGGAATTAGAATCGATCTCAAAAAAATACCTAAAGGATGCAGCGAAAGGCTCACCTTTACCACTTGATTTCACAATTGGGGATGATATTCAACTACGTAGCACACTGACGGTATTCTATACGGAAATCCCCATTTCCATGAATTTTGATCCTATTGTGGATGACAAGGGGAATATTATTTTAAAACAGACAGGCATGAATGTAGGGTTATTAAACATTCCACCAGAAACGACAATGAAAATCATGCGCGATTCGGTGGAATTTCCCTCATGGATTACCGTGAATCCGAATAAAGCAGAAATATATATTGATTTATCGCGCATTAACATTGCCTCTGGTTCACGTGTACGTGCTAAAGAGTTGGACTTACCAAAGGATAAAATCTTATTGGAAATTATTGTTCCTGGTGAATAAGGAGTGAAATAAATGACAAAGCAATATGCAACATTTGCGGGAGGCTGTTTTTGGTGTATGGTCAAGCCCTTTGACGAAACACCTGGGATTGATTCCGTAATCTCAGGCTATACAGGTGGACATGTTGTAAATCCTACCTATGAACAGGTTTGCTCGGAAACAACAGGGCATGTGGAAGCTGTACAAATCACATTTGATGATGAGTTATATAGCTACGAGCAGCTACTTGCGATTTATTGGACTTTAATTGACCCAACAGATGCAGGGGGTCAATTTTACGACCGTGGAGAATCCTACACAACGGCCATTTTTTATCATAACGAAGAACAGCGTGAGCTAGCTGAACGTTCAAAGTCAGATTTACAAGCGTCTGGCAAGTTTGATAAACCAATTATGGTAAAAATTTTACCAGCCACTACGTTTTATCCGGCTGAGGATTATCATCAACAGTATTATAAGAAAAATCCAATGCACTATGAGCGCTATTCGATTGGATCAGGTCGTCGAGCGTTTCAGGAGCAACACTGGGGGAACAATCATGAATAAGGAACAACGTTTAAAAGAACTAACAGAGATGCAATACTATGTCACACAGGAAAATGGCACAGAGCCACCATTCCGTAATGAGTTTGATGACCATTTTGCAGAAGGCATCTACGTAGACATTGTGTCTGGCAAGCCTTTATTCAGCTCACTCGATAAATACAACTCAGGCTGTGGCTGGCCAGCCTTCACAAAGCCGATTGAAAAAGAACAGGTAACCGAGCATTTCGATACATCTCACGGTATGCGTCGTGTGGAGGTACGCAGCAAAGAAGCGGATTCGCATCTAGGACATGTCTTCCCAGACGGCCCAAGTGAGCAAGGTGGCTTACGCTACTGCATAAACTCAGCAGCGCTTCGATTTATCGCAAAAGAAGATTTAGAAAAAGAAGGCTATGGCGAATACCTAGCACTATTTAAATAGTAAAAACCTAGCAAGGTAGCTCCTTGCTAGGTTTTTTTTATGGTCATGAGAAACAGCAGATTAGAAGGATAGAAATCTAAAAGTGGA
>NZ_DJAU01000012.1:390373-400949 GCF_002429725.1 Lysinibacillus sp. UBA5994
CAAATAATTGGATAGAAATCTGAAGGTGGAGGATAAACCTGAAAAAGTAGCGGATAGATTGCTGAAAGTGAGGGATAGCCCCGCAAATTAGGGGGATAGCCTTCAAATAATTGGATAGAAATCTGAAAGTGGAGGATAAACCTGAAAAAGTAGCGGATAGCATGCTGAAAGTGAGGGATAGCCCTGCAAATTAGAAGGATAGCCCCGCAAAGTTAAGGGAGAACCAATAAAAAATTGGTTCTCCCTCTCTCTTTCAGTTCGCTTAAACTTTAAACTCGCTCACGAGGTTGCGTAGGCTATCTGCTTGTTGGGCAAGCTCAGTGGCAGCAGCGTTGATTTCCTGCATGGAGGCGGAGCCTTGTGTGGCTGCTGCCGCAGATGTCACAGTGTTGGCCGCGGATTGTTCTGCGTAGGCATTGACATGAATGAAGTCACTTGCCACCGCATTGCTATTTTCAAGCGTTGTTGCAATTTTATCTACCATGGCCGCGATGATTGACGTTGTTTCTTCGGTATGCGATAAAATGTTGGCTAAGGATTGATTTGTTTCGTTTGTTACTTCAACGCCTCGGATGACCGTTGTCACACCCTCATGATTTTGAGCAATAATGGATGTGACCTCATCTTGGATGGATGTGACAATCGATGTGACCTCTTTCGCTGCACTTTGGGATTGCTCTGCCAGTTTGCGAACCTCATCGGCTACGACAGCAAAGCCTCGTCCATGCTCACCAGCCCTTGCCGCTTCAATCGCCGCATTTAAAGCGAGGAGATTCGTTTGCTCAGAAATGGCCGTGATTGTACCAATAATAGAGGTAATATCCGCAGATTTACGACCTAACGCCTCCACAGTAGATGTTGTAGAAGCCATTGTTTCTTCAATGGATTGCATGACGAGTGATGATTGCTCCACAGAGCGGCTACCTTCATCGGCTGCTTGCTGCATGGCGATAGAGGCACGATGGACAGCACTCGCTTGCTCATTTAATTGATGCATTGAATGCTCTAAGTCGCTCATTTTTTGCTGCGCACTATTCATACTGGAAATCGTATTGTCACTATCACTCGCAATATCTGCTGTCGCATCCGCAATATCCTGAATTGTACGCGCATTTTCATCTGCTAAGGACATTAGCTCCTGACTGCTGCTTGATACATGATCCGCCAACTCACTTACGCGTCGAATTAAGTTAGAAATCGACTCAATTAACGTATTTGTCGAGGCTGCAATAATCGAAAATTCATCACGATTACGCACATTTACACGTCTTGTCAAATCGCCTCCTGCTTGTGCAATATCAAGGATAGAGTCATTAATCGCTTGTGTATTACGTTTTAATGATTTAAATAGCATAAAGCCAAAAATTACAATCGCTAAAAAGCCAACGATTGAAATGAGAAAGAATGTAGTGATAGAAATATTTACCTGCTGGTTAAGCTTGTCTAATTTTGTTTTATTGGAATCGTCCATGACAGTATTAATGGTCTCAATGTTTTGATCGATATGTGTTTTCATTGTTTCCCCAGTAGCACCCATCATCAGTTTACGAGCCTGCTCAAGACCGAGCTCATCACGCATTGTCATGACTTTATCTGAATAATCAAGGTAATTTTTATAATATTGCTCGATTGCCTGCATATGACCGAGTTCCACTTGGCGATCTTGAAATTGATCTTTCAAAGCGGCTAGCTTTTTATTAATGGTATCTATTTTTAAATGATAAGAAGTAGAATAAATGCCGTTACCCGTAATTAAATACGATTGCTCTAAATTGGTCAGTCTAGCAATTTCATAGGCAAGTTGATTCACCGTTAGTTGCTCCTGCACATTTTTCTTTGTGAAATCTTCCATTTGGTGCTGCAAGTTTTGTATATTGACATAGGACAATATACCCATAATACCGTTAATTACAATAAGAAGTGCAAACATAATAAGCACTTTACCCCGAATTAAATGGTAAAAACGTTGTCGTTTTTCTTTAATAGGAGGGGGATTTTTCCCAGTTTCCCCTTGTGTAGAAGCTTTCCTCTTCTTAAAAAAGCTAAAAGTAAAGAGAGACGGGCGTTTTTTCGCTGTACCATGGGTTTTTTTAGTCTTTTTCATCGCCATCACCTTCCTATTTTTTAAATAATCGATTTCAATTTTATCTTATTTTGCTAGATTTTTCTATCTTTATTTCTAAAAATTAAAATTTTTCAGATAAAATAACTATGACAAAAGTCAGGATCGACCATGAAAATAGTTCTAAAATCATAAGTGGGTAAAATATAGTAGTAGTGGAATTTATGACGAATGCTATTTTTTTTGATACACTAGCGAAAAGCCAATGCATAAAAAGGGGAATTTGTTCGATGAAGAAAAGTTTTTATTTATATGTCCTAACCTATCGAGGTGGCGATTGGTCTGACCCTAAAGTACGCTTTGCAGAGGAAGTGTTTCATGAGCATAATTTTCCAAAGCAGAGCACAGACTTTAATGAGTTGTCCGACTATATAGAAACCTATGCAACGGAAAACCTAACAATCCAGACCTTTGATACTTTGTGGACACTTTATGAGGAACAAGCATAATTGTACGAAAACTATAAATAATTTTGTAGTTGCTAGACGTCTAGCATTGCGTAAATGACAGAAACACAGTATTATTTATAGTGATAACTGACAGAAAAGAGGGATTGCAGTATGAGTATTCATATTAATGCAAAAAAAGGTGAAATCGCTGACACAATTTTACTTCCAGGAGATCCATTACGTGCAAAATACATTGCGGAAACATTTTTAGAAGATGTAATTTGCTACAACGAAGTACGTAATATGTTCGGATACACTGGTACGTATAAAGGGAAACGTATTTCTGTACAAGGAACTGGTATGGGTGTGCCATCTATTTCAATCTACGCAACAGAATTAATGCAAGAATATGATGTTCAAAAATTAATCCGTGTAGGTACTTGTGGTGCAATTCAAAAAGATGTAAAAGTACGTGACGTGATTTTAGCACAAGGAGCAACATCTGATACACGTATGAACCAAATCATCTGGGGCGGTGCTATCGATTTCGCACCAATCGCTGACTTTGATCTTTTATTAAAAGCATACAATGCAGGTAAAGATGCAGGTCTTAACTTACAAGTAGGGAATATCTTCACAGCAGATTTATTCTACTCAGATGAGCACCAAAACGAAAAATTAGCTCAATACGGCGTACTAGCGGTAGAAATGGAATCAGCAGCTCTTTACACATTAGCGGCAAAATTCGGCCGTAAAGCACTTGCTGTTCTAACAGTAAGTGACCATATCATCACTGGTGAAGTAACGACAGCTGAAGAACGTCAAACAACATTCAATGACATGATCGTGGTCGCTTTAGACGCAGCGATTCAAGACTAAGCTAACTTTAGCCATAATTAACTTTATAAAGAATGCAGGCAACCGACAAAAAACAGCCCATTTTCTAAGATGGGGTGGAAGTAGTCGGTTGCTTTTTTTAGGGGTAATTATAGACAGATTGTTCCAGTTTTGATACCAGTAGGCCCGTTAAATCCTGGGATTGTGGCAATTACCATGTTTGTTGCTATGTCGATGACAGACACCGTATTGTCTACTTGATTTGTTACATAGGCAAAAGTACCATCTGGCAAGATGGTTACTTGGTCTGGAGATGCACCTACAGGAATAGTTGCAATCATCGTATTGGTGGCTGTATTGATGACAGATACGGTATTATTGCCTTTATTCACAATGTAAACAAGCGTTCCATCAGGGGTAATCGCTGTTCCTACAGGTCCTGTACCAACAGGAATGGTAGCCACTACTGTATTGGTAGTGGTATTAATAACCGATACGGAATTGCTATTTTCATTTGTTACATAAGCAAATTGCCCGCTTGGAGTCAAAACAATGGATCTAGGACGAATTCCCACAGGGATTGTAGCAATCACCGTATTGGTTGCAGTATTGATAACAGATACTGAATTAGAATTCTCGTTGGCAACATAAGCAAACGCACTGTTTGGCGTAAAGGCAATACCTTGAGGTTGTAGCCCTACTGGAATAGTGGCTGTTACGGTATTGGTGGCTGTATTAATGACCGATATAGTGTTCGATCCGTGATTGGATACATAAGCAAGTGTTCCATTTGGTGAAATGGCGACACCAAGGGGGTCAATGCCTACAGGAATGGTAGCGATTGGCAAGTTTGTGGCAGTGCTAAAAACCGTTACATTATCCGAGAAGAGCGCTGGAACATAGCCAAAAGCGCCATTAGGTGTAATCGCTACTTCTAACGGAGCAGATCCTACTGGAATGGTAGCGACGATTGTGTTTGTTGCGGTATCGATTACAGAAACTCTATTATCAGGCGTTGCGAGCTGTCCAGCATCTGTCACATAGACTAGATAATGACAACTTGGTGGTATGGGTAAAAATGGCGGCTTACATTTACAACGACAACAAGGACAACAACAGCGACAATGACAATTTGGATTTGACGTAAACTTGAATTTTTGAAAATATTTATGTTCTTTCCCCACACAGGACATCCTTTCAGTCATATATGGCTACTTTATGCGTAAAGAGCTAGGCTTGTTGTACGTTTACCTAGCCATTCTCTTTTACCATTTTTACTTGTTATTGGAATAGTTCTAAACTTCTGAGTACGGTTCTTCTAAAAAATGCAGTATGATGAAACTAAAAAGCATAGGAGACATGAAGATGTTTAGCTTGATTAAAAATGATATAAGATTCATTGAAATTGAATATGATCTTCGTTATAAGGGATCTTCGAAAACATTTTCCTGATTTGACGATAAAAATTAATTTTATTACATTAGCTTTTCAATAGCTTCTTCGTTATCTTCTTCGTTATCTTTTCATTCTTACACTAACTCTTTCAACACTTTTCCACCAATTGTAATTTCTAAGCTTTGCCCCATAATGTTCATAAAAATAACGTGTTTTATTCTATAGCTAAGACTTCGACAAATATAGTTTGGTAGTTCTTTTGATAAAAGCAATGAAAGATTTCCTTCAACAATTGTTTTCCTATCCCTTTTCCGTGATAGTTTTCTAAAAGATAGAGCATTTCTACATAATTGGAATGGGGAAGGGTTTGAATCTCTTTTACTTGCAGATGTGAAGCCAATAATGTCGTCTAATTCATTTTCAGCTACTAGTACATACTACGTTTTGTCGGCAATTTGTTGCGTCCATAATTGCGTTTTTGTTCGTAGGATAATTTACTTTAATATTTTGCTGGCACAATATGCTTATAGGTTGTTCACCAACTATCAACATGTACTTTTCCAATACCTTTCGCATCTTTATAGTTGCCTTTCTAATGATCAAATTTATCACCTCCTATTAAATCTTTATAAACAGAATGATAACATCTTCTATAGTTTATTTACTTAATAAGGTAAAATATGAAATGTATAGGTTTATAGAGGGGGTATATTTTTGAAAAATAAGTATATGTGTACGATTAAAATTAATTTAGAGGGTGGTGATATTCAATTTGATGTGTCAAATGATGAACAACTATTTAGTTTTAGATCTGGTTTAGCCTTTATAGCCATCCCACAATTTTTCTCCACGCTCACCAGTTTTTATCAAGGTAATACAAATGAAGTAAAAATAGATTGTCACGGAAACTATGATTACTATATTTTTTCCAGCTATGGTGAATACATATTAATTGAACATAAAAGTCATTATCCTATCGAAAGAATATTTAATTATCGATTTTCTCTTAAGGGGTATATGGAGGCTATAGATCAAGGCTTCAAGAAATATTTGGAGCAGTTAGAGAATGAAGGAATCTTCCCATTGGAAAATCATGCATTTGCTGATCCTTTAGGAGAAGATGTTTTAAATGCTTTCTATAACTTTTCTTCATTATTAAAAGCTTGAAGAGCAATGAAAAAATTAAAGTATGACCGCTTCAAAATAGAAGCTCTATTTTACAGATAAATTTTAGCAGCCGATTCTTAACCAGACAAGGAGGAGGGTGAACCTTGAAAAAAATAGGTTTACTAATAGTAGCTCTTTTCGTAGTAAGTGGGGTCTTTATTGATAGCAATAAATTATTATACCCTCCTTTGCCAATCGATTCCCTTACACCAAAGGAAGCTATACAAAAATTAAATGCATCCCCCTTTGATTTAGTGGCGCTCTCCAATGATAAGAAGGCAACTTGGTACCTCGCAGCCATTTCAGCTAGGGGCATACAGAAGGTGGACGAGGACATTCAGCAATTGATGGCTAATGAAGGATGGGCATTTCTTGAAAAAGAGGGGAGCGGGTTATTTTTCGAAAAAAATGGGGAACGTTCTATTGTGACAACGGAAATGTGGACGAAGCAGTATGTGCTTGTTCAAATTCAGAAATGAGGTGCTCTATGGAAGTCTGGGATCTCTATGATAAAAATCGCCAAAAAACAAATAAGCGTCATGTACGTGGGACAGCATTAGCAGCTGAAGATTACCATATCGTTGTGCACGTATGGATTCGCAATAACAAGGGAGAATTCCTTTTAACAAGAAGACATCCCAATAAACATTATCCTCATTTATGGGAATGTCCAGGAGTCTCTATAGTAACGGGTGAAAGCAGTTTGGACGGGGCTATTCGTGAGGTGGAAGAGGAAATAGGGATATCATTATTGAAGACTAATGGACAATTAGTAAAGAGTGAACGACGTGATTGTTTCAATGATTTTTATGACGTTTGGTTATTTGAGCAAAGCTTTGAAATTAGTGACACCAAACTTCAGGAGGAGGAAGTGACAGCAGTTCAATGGGTCACAAAGCTAGAGCTTGAAAAGATGCTTCACGCGAATAACGTAGTACCGACACTTCGCTACTTTACGTCCATTTTTAACGATAAGACTACGCCATGTTAGTGTTATGTGTCAGCATAATTCTGATTCTGTAGGTTAACCTATACCTAAATAGGTTAGAGGAGCGGTAAAATGTGACTAAGCGTATTCTTATTGGACTAGCTTTATTTACGTATGTTTCCACTTTTAATTTGGTTTTTGCAAAGGACAGAGATTCGCCACAACCTCTTGAAGAATTTCTTCCTGAAATCGGCTATAAAACAGTAGAAATAGCCGTAAAAGAGTTCGAACACCACTATAATAAAGAGCTGAAGCTACCCCTACGAGTACCGCCAATCAGCTTTACGCATCACTTTGGAAGGTTTAGTGATTTAGAAGGAGAAATGAATGATCAGCTGGAGGTGGTAATGATCAGTGATCAATTGCCACAAAATCATTTCAAAATCAAGGTTCGACCAGTTCAGCATAAAATGTCATTTGAAAAATATAAAACAGATGTATTTAAGTTGAAAAATGGCAGTGAGGCAGCCTATATTGAAAATCCACGAATTGGTTTTCATCTACTTGTATTTGAAAGAGACAATTGGCAATATGTCTTTAGTATTGATCGAGATGTGGCAGATCAAGTAACGGCTGAAGTCCTGATTGATATTGCTAATTCAATTGATTATCCAAAGCAAAAGTATTGCCCCTCTAATTTTTATTCTTACCTTTCAGCTCTTCTCGTAATTTCTTTAGTTCCTCCGTTTGCTCCAAAATAGTATTGTTAACTCGTCTAATCGAATCATATATAGCAAAAATCCCCGCAAAAATAAGAATGATAACTAATAATTCCATCTTGCACCTACTTTCTATTTATACAATGATTGTAACAGGAATTTCTAAATGTTCGAAGAATTAGTTAGGTGGAGATGCTTGTCATGCAGAGATATGTTTATCATATGGTTCCAAGGGAAATGGTGGGTCTTGAGCTTATGCCATTAAATAGGTTAGGGGCAATGTATCCACATTTATATGAACGATATTCGAAAAAATATTTTGATCATCCTGAGAGACCGAAATTATTCATGAAAGAGATTCCTCACTTAAATTGCTTGTGGAATGATGTTGTTCATTTCCTACCAATCCATCCTAGTCATCTATATAAGGCTTTAACAGAGCTTGGTATTGCAACGAGAGAAAGCCTAATGTTTTATCAAATTCCAATCCAAAAACTAGTGGCAAATCGTAATGCGATGTACCTGTATTCCAAGGAACACTATAAAGGGCCAGCAGGGGCAATTGCTGCAGAGGATATAAAACTACTGTCGTTACCTGATTATAGAGAACTAGAACAGCTACCATCAGCAACAGTAGACTATTTCCAAACGGAGAAAGAAAAAGGGAAGAACTTTGGGCTTTTTGCGTATATTCCGCATCTCTTCAGCTTAGGCAATGTCAACGTAGACGAGGCGAAAATTATTTCATGGAATCCACATAATCCTAGTATGAATACTAATTGAAGTGGGAAAAAAATAGGGTTTGCTGAGTAGCTGGCTACCCTTTTTTGTTGCAAATTGAATAGCGGTGGAAAAGTAATACATCCCTCTTCTGGAAAACTTATTAAACCTTCATAATTAATCATAAAAGGATTCTTTCAATGGAGCAAACACGCCTTCTTTCTCCAGCTCATTAGCTATTGTTCCTAGTAAACTTTTGAAAAACGAGTTGAAGCAAATAGACAATCAATCGAAAAATAAGTAGATAGAAAAAGGCCTCAATGAAGCTTGTAGCAATTATTATTACATAACGACCGAAATCTTCTAACTCATGAAAAGTATATGTTTGTATGTGCCAATCAAAAAATAATGCTTTGTAACTCGTCCCCAAAAAGATAGGGATGAAAAGTAACCAATAAAAGCGAGGTAAACTAAATTTATAGCCTTTCACCAGCAAGGTACACCCTCCTCAATTTTAAAGCCATCATAACATAAAAGAAAATATTTTAGTATATTATGGAAATATTTAGTGATAATACGAATACGTTATTTACAATTATAGTAATTTAAAGGTATTATTAGTAAGTTGAGACGATGTCCAGAAAGGTAGAAGTCCATGAAAATGATCCATTCAAGCAAGATACATCCCGAAGTGAAAACATTATTATCCTATGCTACTTCCGAAAAGAAAGTGGATAGGGAATATCCATTGTATATCGAAAATCCTGAAAGAGTGTTGTATGGCTATACCATCGAGCAAGATTTAGTCGGTTGTATAGGAATCGTTAAAGGAGAGGCAAATCGCTGTGAAATTAAACATATTGCCGTATCGCCCGTTTTTCGTGGAAAGGGCATTGGACGTGAGATGATTCGGTATGTAGAAGAACATCATGCTTTTTCTTCCATTTATGCAGAAACAGATCAAGAAGCCGTCCTCTTTTATAAAAATCTCGGCTTTCACATTACAAGTTTAGGAGAAAAATACCCTGGAGTGGAGCGTTTTGGCTGTCTATTAACCTGCACTATCTAATGGTCAATTCGTTGTACTGTCGATAAACGTCCACTTATATGCTTTTTACGCCCTGTTATTTGTCTGTGTTAAAAGATCGGAGATTTGAATGGTACGCTAACATAGAAAGGAGCTATAAAAATGAAACAAAAATTGTGGTGGATTGTATGTGGCTTGGCATTGTTCATAGCAGGCTATTCGGTTGTTCAATATTTACTATTCGATGCACGGCAGGCGGGATTTGTTCAATTAAAGCTTATGCTTAGTGCAACATTGCATTCATTTTGGTATATCATGCTCTATATACATATTGTATTCGGTATATTAGCCCTCGTCATCGGTCCTTTTACGTTGTCATCAAAGTTACGAGAGAAAAATGTGAAACGCCATAGACTACTAGGCAATATCTATATGGTTAGTATTTTGTTTGGTGGCTTGGCTGGACTTTATTTAGCGCTGAACGCAACAGGGGGATGGGTGGCACAGCTAGGCTTTGCTTTATTAGCCATAGGGTGGCTCTTCACCATGTTTCAAGCGCTGGTCCATATTAAAAAAAGAAATATCCAAGGCCATCAGAAATGGATGCTAAGAAATTATGCTTTAACCTTCGCAGCTGTCACATTGCGAATTTGGCTCCCTTTGTTTACGGTAGTATTTGGCTTTAATAATTTTGAGTATAGTTATGCCTCTATCGCTTGGCTATGCTGGGTGCCAAATTTAATCGTGATGGAATGGTATATCCAGCAGAAACTACCTAAATTTGCAGCTTACCGAGAAATGGCAAAGACAAATGAATAAGGTTGAAACATATTATTGAGCATTGGGTTCTATATGACCTAATGTTCTTTTTATTTTAAGATACATAGTTAATTCATTCTAATATTCTAGGTACATTAATTATCTCAATAAGTAGACTTTTGAATATGATAAAAAGGGACAGGAGGTGAAGTCGCATTGAGGTTTAGTTACAATCGTAATTTTGATAATTTTAAATGTGATGCAAAATGTAATTATCCAATGAAATATAAATGTAATGAATTTGGGTGTAATGGCTACCCATATGTTTATGGTATTGAGGATCCAATCGGTGTAACAGGAGCAACAGGAGCAACAGGAGCAACAGGAGCAACAGGAGCACAAGGTCCCCCAGGAGCACCAGGACCTCAAGGAGTAGCAGGAGTAACGGGAGCACCAGGTCCGCAGGGAGAAATAGGACCTCAGGGAGTAACTGGAGTAACGGGGACAACGGGT